>JAISRV010000407.1 GCA_031273445.1 Candidatus Adiutrix sp.
TTTTGCAAAGCCATGGGCGGCAAAAGCTGGCTGGATCAAAACGGCCGCTGCCATGACCTGCCGGCGGGACTTCTGACGGATCAGAGGCCGGGGCGGGAAAAGGCGGAGCAGCGTGATCCGCCAATGAGAATACCGCTTGCCGAAGGTCTCGCGAATTTTGTCGAGGCGGATATAGCGCAGGCGCCTCAAACTCGCTGATGAGGTAGTATTTAAATTCAGGGCTTAACCAAGATGCGAACTCGAAGGCTATGTTCCTATGCGCAAACGTGCCGCCGCCATATCGGCCTGCCTTGGACACGATGCCTATGGCATTCGTCCTCTCAATCCATTGCTTCGGCGACAATGCGAAAGCCGGTTCGGCGCTTAGCATTTTAACCTCACTGAATCCCGTGAGGTTAAAATCAGGATTGTTCATCCGTTCCCAAAGGCCCATATAGTTGATGGAGAAGTTTGTGCTCAGCCAGTGGGATATTACCGTAGCGGGAATCTCGGCGTTTTTGTATTTCGCCATATCGGTCAGCGATATGTAATCGCCCTGTTTCAGCTGATAGACCGCTTTTATATTTTGGGGTATAATCCACATCAGCATTTGTGCGAAAGGAGCGGAACAATGACGGAAAAACTGAAACCCTTCATCAAAAAACTGACCCAGGAGGAGCGGAAAGAGCTGCTCCGGAAAGCAATCGAAGCCGCCGACCGCGGCGATGACGACGAATATGATCGTCTCTGCTACATGCTGCCTGTAAATCCTCAATCCGCCAATGACCTCAAGAGATCGATGGGCATTGAAGCTTTAATCGCCAGCGGCATAAATCTATTTGAGGCTGTGGAAACATATGGCGAAGAGTGGCTTAGAAACTGATATTGTCGCGTATGCCGGCCTGGCGTTGGAAGCTCGCAGGGCACGAGACGCTTCTTTCGATCAAAAGGCGTATCTTACGGCATTAAAAAAACTTACTAAAAGCATTGACGCCGCCGACAAGGCAGCCGCAGCAGACCCGGAGTTTGGTGTTCGCGTTTCCAGGGAATGTTTGCGATTCACCATGCAAGCCATGCCTGATCCAGCTCAAGACCCGGGACGGGCAACAGCGCTGAGCCAATGCCAAGTTATGGAAGATTGCTTATCGAAAGTCAGAAAGCCAGAGCAATATTTGGCTGAAATGCAAAAGCAATTCGGCCCTGATCTTGATCCGCGGAATTATCCCGCTTCCCAGGATGCCTTCAACAGCACCATAAAAAGTCAAAAGAACCGCATCTACCAAGAGAGCAAAGGCTTGAATACACAAGCCGAACAGGTTTTTTGCAGAAAACGGATCGACCTTTTGACTGAGGTGGAAAAAGGCTATGACCAACTGCGCGATAATGCCCTGGGGATCGACAAGTCGCAGGACAAAGGCGGAAGACGATGACCGCTCCGCCCAAGCCGCGCCCGCGCCGCTCAAATAAGGCGGCCGGAGGCCCCGACCAGCGCCCTTAGGGCCAAAAAATAGCTGTCGGCCCCAAACCCGGCGATGACGCCCCGGCAGACCGGGGCTAAAACCGAGGTATGCCTGAATTCCTCCCGGCTGTGGACGTTGGAAAGGTGCACCTCCACCACCGGCGCGGCGACGGCGGCGATGGCGTCGCGTATGGCGAAGCTGTAATGAGTGTAGGCGCCGGCATTGAGAATGACCCCGTCGGCCCCGGCCGCCGCCTGAATGGCGGCGACCAGGTCCCCTTCGCCGTTAAACTGGAGGAATTCGCACTCGGCGCCGATCTCGCCGGCCAGTTCAGCCAGGCGCCGGTTGATGCTCTCCAGGCTTTCATGGCCGTATTGGTTCGGCTCCCGCGCGCCCAGAAGATTCAGGTTCGGCCCGTTGACGATAACAATACGTTGTTTTTCAGCCATTGCGATAACACCCTATAACCTCGAAATATTCGCAGGCTGAAGCGGCCTGGCGCAAAGCCGCGGACAGATGCGCGTCGGCGATGTTGCCTTCCATATCCACAAAGAAACGATAGTTGCCCAGGGCCGCGGGCCTGGACTCGATGCGCATGAGGTTGATGCCCTGGGCCATAAAAGGCAGAAGCGTCTCACACAGGGCCCCGGAGCGGTGGGCCGTGGAAAAGGTGACGGAAACCACATTGCTCCGATCGTCATATTCAGGCGCCAGAGCGATGGCCACAAAGGAGGTGCGGTTGGTGGCGGCGTCCATAATGTCCGCTTCCAATATGGTCAGGCCGTGGAGCTGAGCCGCGCGGCGCGAGCCTATGGCCGCGGTTCGGCCGTTTCCGGCCCTGGCCGCCATCTGCGCGGCCAGGGCGGTGTTGCGGCAGCTGGTCAGGTCCCAGGCCCGGCCCCGCAGGAAATCCCGGCACTGCTTAAAGCCTTCAGGATGAGACAAAACCTCCCGGATGTCGCTTATGGACACGCCTTCCGGCGCCATCAGGCAGTGACGGATGTCCACCCAGATTTGGCCGACGATGAAGCAGCCGTATTTGCGCAAAAGATCGTAAGTCTCCCCTATGGCCCCGGTTTTTGAGTTTTCGATGGGCACCACGCCGTAGTCGACCCGACCTTCCTTGACGGCCAGGAAAACATCTTCAAAGCCTTCCTCCGGCTGCCGTGAGGCCTCCGGAAACATTTTGGCCAGCGCTTCTTCGCTCCAGGCCCCCGGCACCCCCTGAAAAGCGCCGGCGATGTTTTCGGGCGCCGCCTTGCGGGCGGGCGGCAGAAGCGGGGCCTCGCCGCCGAAAAGCAGCTTGCGCTGATAGCCTCTGGAAAGCGCCATGACGGTGCGCATCAAAAGGGTCGCCTCCCCTTTCAGCGTCTCGCCGGCCAAAGAGGCGGATCGGTCGGCTATTTG
Source organism: Candidatus Adiutrix sp. (assembly GCA_031273445.1). Lineage (GTDB taxonomy): Bacteria > Desulfobacterota > Desulfarculia > Adiutricales > Adiutricaceae > Adiutrix. Next base: position 2,847 of record JAISRV010000407.1, read on the forward strand.
CTGTTCACGCGCCGGATCCGTGATGGCCAGATTATTTCTGGTTTTCAGCGCGGCCGCTTTTTTGGAGACGGCCATACGCTCGACGAAAAGCGACACGATGCGCTCGTCGAGGTCGTCTATCTGTTGTCGGAGATCGTTCAACTGTTCTTTCGTTTCCATGTCTGTCC
>JAISRV010000004.1 GCA_031273445.1 Candidatus Adiutrix sp.
GATCAGGGCCGTTTCCTCGCCGCAGACGAAGGCGCCGGCGCCTTCTTTGATGCGCAGATGGAAGGTGAAGCCGCTGCCGAGAATGTCGTCGCCCAGAAGGCCCATCTGTTCGGCCTGGGCGATGGCGATTTTAAGGCGTTTCACGGCCAGGGGATATTCGGCCCGCACGTAGATGTAGCCCTCGTCGGCGCCGATGACGAAGGCGCCGATGGCCATGCCTTCAATGACTTTGTGCGGGTCGCCTTCCAGAACGGCCCGGTCCATGAAGGCGCCGGGGTCGCCTTCGTCGGCGTTGCAGATGATATACTTCTTGTCGCCTTCGGCTCGCCGGCAGAGTTCCCATTTGATGCCGGTGGGAAAACCGCCGCCGCCGCGTCCGCGCAGGCCGGATTCCTTGATTTCGGCAAGAAGGCCGATGGCGTCGTGTTCTTCCAGGGTCTTGGCCAAGGCGGCGTAACCGTCTTCGGCGATATATTCTTCTATATTTTCGGGGTTGATGCGGCCGCAGTTGCGCAAAGTCAGGCGGTGCTGACGGGCGTAAAAGTCTATGTCGTGATGCTTCAGCGTCGGTTCGGCGCCTTCGTGGCCGCGATACAGCAGCCGGTCGACGGGCTGGCCCTGTTTGACGGTCTGTTCGACGATGTCCGGAATATCCTCGGCCTGAACGCGCACGTAAAAATAGTCCTGCGGATAGATGATGACCAGCGGGCCCATTTCGCAAAAGCCGTGGCAGCCGGTAATGACCACATCCACGCTCTTGTCGAGCCCGAAGCGGGCCAGTTCCATTTCCAAGGCTTCGACTACCTGCCGGGACCCCGAAGAGGTGCAGCCGGTGCCGCAACAGACCAGAATATGCTGCTTCACATTGCCGTATGGTTCCGCGTCGGAATTGTGGCGTATGGCCAATTTCGGCTTGGCGTTATTGCGGAATTCCGCCAGTTGGGCGTAATTTTCTATATGAGGGAATACGGGCGGTTTCTTCATGTCTTGACTCCCTTATTTCCGATACTTGTCTAAAATTTCAGGAATACTGTCTGGCGTAAGGCGGCCGTGGGTTTCCTGGTTGACCATAATGACCGGCGCCAAGCCGCACGCGCCTATGCAGGCCACCGTCTCCAGCGTGAACTGGAGGTCTTCCGTGGTGCCGCCGGGCCCGACCCCCAGCCCTTCTTTAAGGGCATCAAGGATTTTGCTTGCGCCGCGTACATGGCAGGCCGTGCCCTGGCAGGTGCGGATGATGTTCTTTCCGCGCGGTTCCAGGTGAAACTGAGCATAGAAAGTGACCACGCCATAGACCTGGCTTATGGGCACTTCCAGCCGGTCGGCTATGACTTCCAGCACGGGAACCGGCAAATAGCCGTAGGCGTCCTGGGCTTTCTGTAAAACCGGAATCAGGGAGCCGTCTTTGTTTTTGGTGTAAAGTTCAAAAACCGGCTCCAACTTGGTCAGATCCAAGCCTTGGCATTTTGCTTGGGCTTCAGTAGACATAGTTTGAATCCTCCTCCATTCGTCATTTTGCGGGAAAAAGCATGCCAGGAGTCCACGCCTCAAGACGGAAACGCGCGTGACTTAATAATCGCTTCACAACGTCGGCCTCGAACGACGTCTTTATCATTGCATGTTTGTGTAAGTGTGAATGAAGGCAGTATACTATATTTTCGCCCTCACGTAAACATATAATTATCTCCACAGGCGATATTTTTTAAAAATTAGTCTTAATCAATACTTAGCGTCCTGTGAGGTTAGTTCCTTAACTAACCTCGCCGTCCATTAGCGCTATTTTAAAGAAGGCCGGCCCGGAAAAGGGAGGCCGGAGAATATCCCCGGCCTTATAAAACGGCGGGCAGGCGCCGGCCCAGGCGGATGGCTTCCAGAGTCAGTTCGGCCTGGTAGACCAGAAGCTCGACGCCGGCCCCGACGACCCGGCGCAGGGCCTGGCCCCAGGCCGGGTCGATATGGTCGGCCGGGGAAAAGCGCAGGGCGTCGCCGCGCTGCGCCAGGATGAAAATGACCGCCCTGGCTTCGCCGGCGGCCAGGACGGCCAGCTCTTGAAGGTGTTTGAGCCCGCGCGCGGTGACGGCGTCGGGAAAAAAAGCCGTTCCGTTCTCAACCAGGGTGCAGTTTTTTATCTCCACAAAAATTCGCGGCCCCCGCTCCGGAGTGATTTTAAGATCCAGCCGGCTGTCGCCGCTCTTCACTTCCGTTTCCACTACGGCCGGGCGCGGCAGCTCCTCAATCAGGCCGCGGCGCGCGCAAAAGGCCGCCAGGCGATTCGGCACGGCGGTGTTCACCCCCACCAGGGCCTCCGGCATTGAGATCATTTCCAGGGAAAACGGATATTTTCGTCCGGGCTGGTCATGGCGCGAGAGCCAGACCGGCCGGCCCGGCTCGGAGCAGCCCAGCATGCGGCCGGTATTGGGCGTGTGGGCGGTAATGACGCGGCCGCCAGGCAGCTCCACGTCGGCCAGAAAACGCTTGTAACGTCTCAAAAGGATCCCTTCGGTCAACGGGCCCCAGCCCAGCGCGCCGTCAGGCCGCTCGGCCAGGTATTCGTCCGTGCTTTTTAAGGTTAAGGCGCTTTTTCTCTCCGCGGTCATGGGCCGTTCTCCTGTGTTGCATTTGCCGGGGCTATGGGTTATTATAACTAATTTGCATTATGACGTCGCATAATACAACGTGGAGCTTTAAGGCCTATCGTTGCGAGGTGAAATATGTCGCTGAAACTCTACAACACCAAATCCGGTCGGGTGGAACCCTTCGCGCCGCTTGACGGCCGGCGCGTGACGCTTTACGTCTGCGGCCCCACTGTCTACGATCACGCCCATGTCGGCCACGCCCGCGCTTCGGTCGCCTTCGACATTCTGGCGCGTCGCCTGAAAGCCGGCGGACTGGAAGTCCACTACGTCAGAAATTTCACCGACGTCGACGACAAGATCATCAAGCGGGCCGGGGAGACCGGCCGCGATTGGCGCGAAGTGGCCGAAACGTATATTAGAAGCTTCAACGAGGATATGGACGCCGTCAACTGCCTCAAGCCCGCCCAGACGCCCAGGGCCACGGAATATATTGACGTCATGATTGAAGACATAAGAGAGATCATCAGCCGCGGCCTCGCTTATGAAGTGGAGGGCGACGTTTATTTCGACGTGTCCGCCTATAAGCAATATGGCCGGCTCTCGCGCCGCGAAGTGGGCGAACAGGAAGCCGGCGCGCGCGTGGCTGTGGACGAGCGCAAGAAAAGTCCGGCCGATTTCGCTTTGTGGAAGGCGGCCAAGCCCGGAGAACCGTCCTGGCCCAGCCCCTGGGGAGAAGGGCGCCCCGGCTGGCACAGCGAGTGTTCCGCCATGTGCTTCAGACTTCTGGGCGCGGAATTCGATATTCACGGCGGCGGGCAGGATCTCATCTTCCCGCATCATGAAAACGAACTGGCCCAGGCCGGCGCTCTGGGCCGGCCCATGGCCCGCTTCTGGGTCCACAACGGCTTCGTGCGGCTCAACAATGAGAAAATGTCCAAATCTCTCGGCAATTTTTTTACCGTCAAGGATGTCCTGAAGAAATTCGACGGCGAGGTTCTGCGCTGCCTTCTGGTCTCCAAACATTATCGCGGCCCTCTGGATTTTTCCGACGAGTCCTTGCGCGAAGCGGAAAAAGCCCTGGAGCGCATCTACCGCGCTTTGGAGGCGGCCGAGGAGCTCATGGGCGACCGCGAGGCTCTGGCCTTCAATATGGATCAGGTCGTCGCGGCGCGCTCCAGATTCAATGAGGCCATGGACGACGACCTCAACACGGCCAAAGCCCTGGGCGTGGTCTTCGATCTGGCCCGGGCCCTCAACAAGGCCGTGGCGGCCGCCGATCTGGAAAAAGCCGCCGCCTTCTATGCGGCCATTAAAATAATGGGCGACGAATTCGGCCTGTGGCAGAGAAGTCCGGCCCAGTTTTTCGAAGCCCTGGCCGCGCGCCGCGACGTCCGGCTGTCAGCCGGGGAAATAGAAAAAATGATATCCGCCCGCGCTGAAGCCAGAGCCGCGAAAAACTGGGCCGCCGCCGACCGCCTCAGAAATGAGCTTTTGGAGAAAGGCGTCATCCTGGAAGACAAGGCCAGCCTCACCACCTGGAAATACAGCGGCTGAAGGGGCGCGGCCGCTCTCTTTGGATTTTTGGAGCGCCATCGGTTTAAAGGGCGACATATGGCTGAAAAACGCCGTTTCGAATTGGTCAGCGAATATCAGCCTCAGGGCGACCAGCCCGAGGCCATCGAGACCCTGGTCGGCAACCTGCGCGACGGGGCGCCCGCCCAGGTTCTTCTGGGCGTGACCGGGTCGGGCAAGACCTTCACCATGGCCAACGTGGCGGCCAGGATGAATATGCCGACCCTGGTTCTGGCGCCGAACAAAACGCTGGCCGCGCAGCTTTACAACGAATTCAGGGCTTTTTTCCCCAAAAACGCCGTGGAGTATTTTGTTTCATATTACGATTACTACCAGCCTGAAGCCTATATTCCGCAGTCGGACACCTTCATAGAAAAGGACAGCCAGATCAACGAGGCCATAGACCGTATGCGTCACTCGGCCACCCGCGCGCTCTTTGACCGCGAGGATGTGCTGATTGTGGCCTCGGTTTCGTGCATTTACGGCCTGGGTTCGCCGGAGGCCTACAGCGCCCTGATGCTGCATCTGGAGGTGGGCGTGGATCGCCCTTTGGACGACATTCTGGCCAAGCTGGTGGAGATGCAATACGAGCGCAACGACTATGATTTTCACCGCGGCGTTTTCCGGGTGCGCGGGGACGTCGTGGAAATATTTCCGGCTTATGAAGAGAGCCAGGCGGTGCGGGTGGAGTTTTTCGGCGACACGGTCGACCGCATCACGGAGGTCGATCCTTTGCGCGGCGCGGCCATAAAACAGCTGCACGAGGCCATGATTTATCCCGGCAGCCACTATGTCAGCACCCGGGAGAATCTCGAGCGGGCCATGGGCCTTATTCGCGGCGAACTGGAAGAGCGTCTGGAGCGGCTTCATAAAGAGAACAAGCTGCTGGAGGCCCAGCGGCTGACCCAGCGCACCAATTTCGACCTGGAGATGATGAAGGAATTGGGCTGGTGCCACGGCATCGAGAATTATTCGCGCCTCCTGACCGGGCGCGAGCCCGGCCAGCCGCCGCCGACTCTTCTGGATTACTTCCCGCCTGAATTTCTGATGATCATTGATGAAAGCCATATTGCCGTGCCCCAGGTGAGGGCCATGTGGCACGGGGACCGCAGCCGCAAGACCACGCTGGTGGAATACGGCTTCCGTCTGCCCTCGGCCCTGGACAACCGCCCGCTGACCTTCGAAGAGTTCAACAAAAGGCTGTCGCGGACCATATATGTTTCCGCCACTCCCGCGGACTATGAGCTGGAGCTGTCGGCCGGGCTCATAGCCGAACAGATCATCCGCCCCACCGGCCTGGCCGACCCGCCCATCAC
>JAISRV010000031.1 GCA_031273445.1 Candidatus Adiutrix sp.
GGGAATTGAGCATGAGCCAGCGCACCAGTTCGGCCGCGACCTCCGGGGCGAGTTCGGACCGCCGTTCCTCAAAACGGGCCTTGGCTTTGTCGTAGATGGCCTGGGCCAGGGCGTCGGGGCTGAAGTCGTCGAAATCGTCGCGGGCCACGTTCAGGCCGAAGCAACGGAAGGTCTCGCCGGTGATGGCGGCCCAATCCCAGTTTTCCGCTTCGACCTTGGGATCGGTCATGGTGTCGACAAGTTTGAGCACCTGCTCTTCGAACATGACGTAAACCTGTTCTTCAAGGTTGTCGCCGGCCAGGATGCGGCGGCGCTGGCTGTAGACGACTTCGCGCTGTTTGTTCATGACGTCGTCGTATTCCAAAAGGTGCTTGCGAATTTCAAAGTTATGGTTTTCCACCTGTTTTTGGGCGTTTTCAATGCCTTTGGTTATAAGGCGCGCTTCCAGCGGCACGCCCTCGGTCATGCCGAGCCGCTCCATGATCCCTTTGAAACGGTCGCCGCCGAAAATACGCATCAGGTCGTCTTCCAGAGAGAGGTAGAAACGCGATTCGCCCGGGTCGCCCTGACGGCCGCTGCGGCCGCGCAGCTGATTGTCGATGCGGCGGGATTCGTGGCGTTCGGTGCCCAGAATAAAGAGGCCGCCCAGCGCGGGCACCTCCGGCCCCAGCACAATATCGGTGCCGCGGCCGGCCATGTTGGTGGAAATGGTCACCGCGTCTTTCTGGCCGGCCCCGGCTACGATCATGGCTTCCTGTTCATGGTGCTTGGCGTTGAGGACATGGTGGGGGATGCCGCGTTTTTTCAGTCTCTCGGAAATATATTCGGAATGGGTAATGGAAATGGTGCCGACCAGAACGGGTTGCCCTTTCTGGTGAAGCGCCTCTATTTCCTCGACCACGGCATCGTATTTTTCGCGCGAGGTGCGGTAGATGACGTCGGGGTGATCGTCTCTGATCATGCGGCGGTGCGTGGGGATGACGGTGACGCCGAGTTTGTAGATTTTGGCGAATTCAGCCGCTTCCGTATCCGCCGTGCCGGTCATGCCGGCCAGCTTCTCATACATGCGGAAATAATTCTGAAAAGTGATCGAGGCCAGGGTCTGGTTTTCGTTTTCTATTTTAACCCTTTCCTTGGCTTCCAGGGCCTGATGCAGGCCGTCGGAATAGCGGCGCCCGGCCATAAGGCGGCCGGTGAATTCATCGACTATGACCACCTGTTTGTCGGGCGTGACGATGTAGTCTTTGTCCCGCTTGAAAATGGCGTGGGCTTTGAGGGCCTGGCTCAAATGGTGCAGGATTTCAAGGTTGGCCGAATCATAGAGGTTCTGGAGCCCCAGCAATTCTTCGGCCCGGCTGACGCCGTTTTCCGTGAAGCTGGCCCCGCGGGATTTTTCGTCCACGGTGTAGTCTTCGCCGGGAGTCAGCTGGGGTATGACGCGGTCGGCGCGAATGTAAAGATCGGTCGATTTCTCCGCCGGCCCGGAAATGATCAGCGGGGTTCTGGCCTCGTCGATGAGGATGGAGTCGACTTCGTCGACTATGGCGTAATAAAACTCGCGCTGAACATAGTCGTCCAGGCGGAACTTCATGTTGTCGCGCAGATAGTCGAAGCCGAACTCGTTGTTGGTGCCGTAGGTCACGTCGGCCAGATAGGCGTCGCGCCGTTCGCGGTCGTTGAGGCCGTGCACGATGACGCCTACGGACAGGCCGAGAAAGTTGTATAATCTGCCCATCCAGGCCGCATCGCGCCTGGCCAGATAGTCGTTGACGGTGACGACATGGACGCCGCGGCCCAAAAGGGCGTTGGCGTAGACGGGAAGGGTGGCGGACAGAGTCTTGCCTTCGCCTGTTTTCATTTCCGCGATTTTGCCTTCATGCAGGGCCAGGCCGCCCATGATCTGCACGTCAAAGTGCCGCTGCCCCAGCGCCCTGGCCCCGGCTTCCCGCACCGCGGCGAAAGCTTCCGGCAGAATGGAGTCCAATCCTTCGCCCCTAGCCAGCCTTTCTTTGAACAGGCCGGTCTGGCCGGCCAGGGCCGCGTCGGACAAAGTCCGCATCCCGGGCTCCAAAGCGTTTATTTGGTCGACAATGCCGCTGAAACGCCTTATTTCGCGGTCGTTGGCCGTGCCGAATATTTTACGTATGACGGATTTCATGGCTGTTTCCTAAAATCGCCGCCTTAGGGCAATGTTCCCAAGTGTTCCCAAAAATAGAACCCCGTATGACGGGGTTCCAAAGATTATACCGTATCCGCGCCGGATCTGTCAGCTTTTTTTTAAGGCCGCGTTTAACGGCTTGACCTTGTTCGCGTTTAATCCTGGGCCTCGCCTCGTTCGGCTATGACCACATCTTTGGCCACGTGACCGGGCAGCATTTTTAGCGGGTCGACGGCCAGGCCGCCGATGACGGTTTCATAGTGGAGATGCGGTCCGGTGGAACGGCCTGAATTGCCGGTGCGGGCTATTTTCTGGCCCCGTTTGACCTCGTCCCCGGGTTCGACCAGGGCGCTGGAAAGATGGGCGTAACGGGTGATCAGCCCATAACCGTGGTCTATGGTCAGCAGGAGCCCATAGCCGCCGGCCTGGCTGACCGAGAGCACAGTGCCGTCGGCCGGGGCGCGCACCACGGCGCCTATGGGCGCGGGGATGTCCAGCCCGCGGTGCATTTCCTGGCCCGAACCGCTGAAGGGGTTGCGGCGGCCGCCGAAGGCGGCGGAGATGCGGCTGTTTAAGGGCAGAATGGTCGGCGTGGCGGCGAGGATGGAACTGGCCCCGAAGAGCTTGTCTTTCAGGGTGATTATGTAATGTTCGGCGTCGTCGGCTTCCATCATCAGGCGATCCAGATCGCGATGCATGCCCTTGATGACCTCCCTGGAATCGCCGGCCACCGCCGTGGCGCTCAAGGCGCTGGCCAACTGCTCTGAGCCGCCCACGCCGTTCTGGCCGTCGTAGGCCCAGGCCAATAAGTCATTGAGCCGGGGCGCCATATCAGACAGGGAGGCGTCGTCTTCCAGGCCCAACTGCCGATTGAACTGACCGGTCAGCACGTTCAGCTCGTTTTCATGAGCCCGCAGGGCCGTGATCTGCTCGTCCAGCGCGACCATGCGTTCGGCGAAAACATTGAGCTGCGCCTGTTGCGAGGCGTGGGTGAAGCGCAAGGCCTCCAACTCCGCGGAGCGGTCGACGTAAGACGACAGGGCTTGCTGGCTGTGGTAGACGAAAAAAGACAGGCCGGCCACTAAGGTTAAGAGAAACACAGCCAGAGTCGGCAACACCCAGGCCCCGATGTGCAGGGTGCGCACCGTGCCTCCCTCGTCGGGCATAAGGCATATTCTTATTTTTTTTGAGCGCTGCAATTCTCTTCTCCCTTCGCCCGGTCGCCGCCTCAGAGGCGGCCCGGCGATGAAAAGCAAGGTTAAAAAGCAGTGTTTTTTATTGATATTCTAAAAAAAACGGCCCCGTGGCCGTTAAGGTTTCGGCCGGCTGGAATTTGGAGACAGCCGGAATTTCGCCTGAACAAGAGCCGGGTTTTAATGTTTTAAGTCTTTTCTCACTTATGACCTTCTTTTTTTACCATATTGGAGCGCAAACGGTCAAGCGCTTAGGAAAGAGGGCAAGAGCATTTTAATTCTTGACTGGCCCGAGTAAACATAATCAAGCATACAATGCTCTTGGCCTGAGGCTGGGCCAGGTCGACTTTGGCTGGCGCTGGCTGACGGGATTGCCTATAATAAAATTCATCAGGGCCTGTCAGGAGTTCTGGCCATGCTGAAACAAAATAAATATCGTGGCCTCTGGGCCAAAACAGCCGCTGACGGCCGTATTCCCCGCGCGATAATTAAAATGCCCTTGCCTGGCGCCCGCCCGCTTCCGGCCTTGCTAACGGCGCTTTGAAGGGCTATATTAAAACTTTACAGGAGGAGGAGATGTCTGTCCTGCCCATTCTGAAATATCCCGACCCGCGTTTGCGGGAGAAATCCAGGCCGGTGGAGATTTTCGACGACGAACTGCGGGTTCTGGCCGCCGACATGACCGAAACCATGCTGGCGGCCCCGGGCGCCGGCCT
>JAISRV010000037.1 GCA_031273445.1 Candidatus Adiutrix sp.
TTCGCTCCGTCGCCCCTCTTCGGGGACTATTTCCTTTTTAAAAATATTCGCCTATATCTGAGAACTATCGGCTGTCAGCCCCTGAAATGGCCGGGCCTAACGAACAGAACAAATGAGCGATGAGACAAAAATTCGCTCCGTCGCCCCTCTTCGGGGACTATTTCCTTTTTAAAAATATTCGCCTATATCTGAGAACTATCGGCTGTCAGCCCCTGCAATGGCCGGGCCTAACGAACAGAACAAATGAGCGATGAGACAAAAATTCGCTCCGTCGCCCCTCTTCGGGGGCGACTTGCTTTTTTAGCCGCGTGTGCGGCGGTAGATGAAAAACCAGACCGACAGCGCCAGAAGCGGCCAGACGAAGACCGGCAGCCAGAAGACGAGGCGGCCCCCGGCGCGCCCCAGCAAAAGGCTCTGGCCTTCGTCCCGGGTCAGCGGCGGGGCCTCGCGGCCGTCGAGCAGCCAGGTCAAAGCGGCCAGGCAGAATTCCCGGTTGCCGTTAAAGCCGTGGAAGGAGTTGGCCGCCAAATCGGAATCGGCCAGGGCCAAAAAGCGGCCGCGCCTGTCGTCGCCGGCCGCAGCGCCCATTTCGCCGGCTACGGCCAGAACCAGCGGCCCCGGCCGGTCGATATCTTTCTGATAACGCGCCTCCCCGGCGGCAAATGAGGCTGCGTCCGTCTCCAGCCAGGAGGAAGAAGACGAAACAGCCGCGGCGTAAATGACGACCGGCAGTTCCGTCCGCCCTTCCTCCGTCGTTTCAAAAGCCCCGGCCAAAGGCCAGACGACGGGACGCCCGCCCAGGGAGGCGGTGAGCGGGTGCGTCGGATAGTCCTGGCTGACCACAAAACCGTCGCCTGTGCCGGCCATGTTTTTTTCAGGGTCGACAACCAGGCCGTCGGCCTGTTTCAAACCGAAAGGGCGCCAAAAATCGGCGCTTACGGCCACAGTCAGGGGGTCGACCATCAAGAGGACCTTGCCGCCGCCTTTCAGGTAGTTCAAAAGGCGTTCTTCACGCCATTCCCCTAAAGGGGCCCGAGGCCCGACCAGAACCAGGGCCGCGGCCTCCGCCGGGAGCGGCGTCCCGTCCGCCCAGTAGTAATCAAGCGCGGCGACGCGGCGGGAAGCCAGGTCTTCGGCCCAGCGGCTTAGCCCGCCGGGGCCCTGGTCCTGAACCATTTTTTCGCCGAAAGTTGAGATGAAGTAGACCAGCCGGTCGGCCGGCAGCAGAAGCCTGGTCAGCGCGGCGTTGAGGCTCTCTTCGGTCACCGGGGAGATATTTTCCCGAAACCCTTCGGCTTCGACGGCGGCTGTGTCGGGCGCCACCAGCCGGGCGGTTTTGTTGACCGCGGCCGTTTCCGTCTGAGGGTTAATAAAGCTGAACTCCAGAAAACCTGGAGCGGCCTGACGGTATTTATTCATCATTTCCCGGGCCAGGGCGGCCCGGGGGTGCTGTGGGCCCAGGTGCACGCTGACGGCGACCTTGCGGTCGAGGCGTTTCAAAAGAGCCACAGTCTCTGGGGCCAGGCCCAGCTTTCGCCCTGGGCTGAGGTCGTAGGCGGGCAGAAAAGAAAGGGCCCCCGCGGCCAAAGCCAGGCCCAGGCAAATCAGCGAGAGCGCGGCCAGCTTAAGTTTCGCGCGGCCGGCCAGGCTGCGGCTGCGGGCCCAAAGGGCCTGCCGCTCGCGCTTGCCGGCCAGAACGGCAAAAAAAAGGGCCGCCGCCAAAGGCAATACCGTAAAGCCGGGAAACTGCGGCGCGGCCAGATGGCCGAAAAGGGCCAGAATAAGGCCGGCGGCGGCTATGACTGCCTTAAAACTCATCAGTCCGCCCCGCGCGTGGCCCGGGTGGCCGAAAAGAGCCGGAACAGGGCCGGCGCGGCTATGGCCGCCTTAAAACTCATCAGTCCGCCCCGTGCGCGGCGCGCGCGTCCAGGAAGCGCCCGGCGCTGTAGAGGGCCAGCCCGGTCAGGGCCAGAAAAAAGAAGACGTCGTTCAAATCGACCAGCCCCATAACAAAGCGGTTCAGGCGAGGGGCGAAGGCCAGCCCCTGCCAGAGACGCCCGAAGTCTTTGTCCATATAGGGCGCGGCCCAGCCCAGCATCCACATCAGGCCCGTGAGGCCCAGGCTGCCCAGGGCCGCGCCCATGGGCGAGGGCGAGGCGGCGGAAGCCAGAAGGCCGAGGGCGGCGAAAGAGGAGGCCAGGCATAATAGGCCCAGATAGCTGGATAAAATAATTTCCCAACTGCCGACCCCGGCCCACAGCAAAACGCCGAAGGGGACGAGCGAGAGAGCCAGAAGAATCGTCAGGTTGACGAAAGCGGCCAGGTAGGCGCCCAAAATCAGGCCGCCGCGGGGCGCCGGCAGGCTTTGATAGAAATCCAGATGGCCGCCGCGTTTGAAGGTGGCCAGGGATTTCATGGTCGCCAGAGGCGCGACGAGCAGGAGCACAAAGCCGACTTGGGCCAGCCCCTGGGAAAAAAGCGCCAGCGAGGCGTCGAGACTGCGGCCCTGGGCCGCCGCCTCCAGGCTGCCGAAGACATAGGCGGCCACGCCGTTATAAAAGAAAAACCCCAAAAAGCCCAGAAAAACAAGCAGCGACAACCCGGCCGCGGCGGAACGCCAAAAACATTTTGTTTCAGCCGCGGCCAGGGTCAGCGTCAGACGGGCCAGGGAAATGTTTTTCATTGCGCCGCCTCCGGCCTCGGCAGGGCCGGATAAGGGCGCGTCAGAGCCGGCCGGCCCCAGGGAAAGACCATTCATTGCGCCGTCTCCGGCCTCAGCAGGGCCAGATAACGGCGCATTAAAAAATTTTCGGCGCCGGCGTCGGCCGCCGCGCCCGGCAGCACTTCGGACCAGGGGCCGAAGGCGGCCAGACGGCCGGCGTTCACGACCAGCGCCGCCTCGGTCAGACTGAATATTTCGTCTAAAATATGACTGGAAATCAAGACAGTGACCGAGGAGGGCAATTCGTCCAAAAGAGAGCGGAAGCGGGCGCTCTCTTCCGGGTCCAGCCCGGCGGTGGGTTCATCCAGAATCAAAAAGTCGGGCCGCCCCAAAAGAGCCGCGGCCAGGGCGGCCCGACGCGCCTGCCCCCGGGACAGAAGCCCAGCCGACCGGGACAGGCAAGCGGCCAGGTTCAGCCCCGCGCAGAGCCTCTCCTCCTCCCGCCGCGTTTGCAGCCGGTCCAGACCGCGCAGGCGGCCGGCCAGGGCCAGATGTTCCCTGAGGGTCAATTCGGCGGCCAGGGGCGCCCCTTCCGCCAGAAAACCCAGACGCCGCCGGGTCGCCGGGTCCCGGCCCCACGGCGCGGCGCCGGCCACCAGCACCTCCCCGGCGTCGGGGCGAAGGCCGCCGGTCAACAGGCGCATCAGAGTGCTTTTGCCGGCGCCGTTCGGGCCGACCAGGGCGTAACGCCCGCCCGCGGCCAGTTCAAAAGAGACCTCGCAAAGGGCCGGGCGCCGGCCGAAATATCGGCTGACGTTTTTGAATTCGGCTGAAACGCCGGCTGACGTTTTTTTAAATACTACTCCGGGCACGCTTAATCCCGCCCCGCCAGGGGCGCCCCTTACACGTCCAGTTCGCGGACGTTTAGGGCGTTTTCCTGAATGAAGTCGCGGCGCGGCTCGACCTTGTCGCCCATCAGAATAGTGAAGATGTCGTCGGCCTCCATCGCGTCGGCGACTTTGACCTGCAGGAAGGTGCGGCGCTCCGGATCCATGGTCGTTTCCCACAGCTGGCCGGGGTTCATTTCGCCCAGGCCTTTGTATCGCTGCACCCTGAGGCCCCTTTGACCGGCGGCCTCCAGGTCGTTCAAAAGGGCCTCTTCGGTCGCCAGGACGTACTGCCGGTCCTTCTGGGCGATGGTATAGGGCGGCACGGCCTGACTGTCGATCTCCCGGCGCAGGTTCAGTATTTTTTTGAACATTTCGCTGGCTAAAAGGTCCTGGTTAAGGGTCAGCTTTTTGCGCTTGTTATGGGCGGAAACCAGCGTCAGTTTCCAGCCGGAATCGGCGGCCGGCGCGTCTTCGTCCTGTTCGCCTTCGCCGTTTTCGTCGCCGCCCGGGCGGGCCCGCGCCGTCGGCGGCGCTTCCGGGAAGTCGGGTCCTTCCACTTCCAAGCCTTCGGCTTTAAGGGTTTTGGCGAAAGAGGCCGTCCAGGCGTAATCCATAAAGCCGCGGCCGTCGTCGCCCAGGGCGGCGATAAGGCGGGGCCAGATCAGGGCCGGAAAGCCGCGCCGCCCCAGGCGGTCCAGGTGGTCGCGGTAGCTGGTCAGAGCGATGATGAAGTTTTCCAGCTTCCCGCCTTTCAGGGTGTTGTCCTCCTGGTCGGTCAGGCGGCGGTCTTCCAGATAACGGTTCATGATGAAACGGCGCATCTCGGTTTCATTTTTGATGTACAATTCGCTTTTGCCGCTTTTGACGCCGAAAAGCGGCGGTTGGGCGATGTAGATATGGCCGCGCTCGATCAGTTCCGGCATCTGGCGGTAGAAAAAGGTCAGCAGTAGGGTGCGGATATGCGCGCCGTCGACATCGGCGTCGGTCATGATGACGACCTTGTGGTAGCGCAGGTTTTCCATCTTGACGTCGCTGGCCCCGGCCGGGCCGATGCCTGTGCCCAGGGCGGTGATCATGTTTCTGATGTCCTGGCTGCTGACGATACGGTCGAAACGGGCGCGCTCGACGTTCAGAATTTTGCCGCGCAGGGGCAGAATGGCCTGAAATTTGCGGTCGCGGCCCTGCTTGGCGCTGCCGCCGGCCGAATCGCCCTCGACCAGATACAGCTCGCACTTGGCCGGATCTTTTTCCTGGCAGTCGGCCAGTTTGCCGGAAAGGGAATGGCCGGTGAGCGAGCCCTTGCTGCGCGCCATTTCACGGGCCTTGCGGGCCGCTTCGCGCGCCCGGGCCGCGTCGACGACTTTGCCGACGATCTTTTTGGCCACTGCCGGGTTTTCTTCAAAAAAAGTGGAGAGGCGCTCATAGACGAGCGTGTCCACCAGCCCCTTGACCGCGGCGTTGCCGAGCTTGCCTTTGGTCTGGCCTTCGAACTGGGGCTCGGGAATGCGTACGGAAATGACCGCGGCCAGCCCTTCGCGGACATCGTCGCCGTCGAGGCTGTTTATTTTAAGGTTTTTCGGCAGGTTGGCCGAAGACAGATATTGGTTCACCGCGCGGGTCAGGGCCGCCTTGAAGCCCGACAGGTGGGTGCCGCCCTCCACTGTGTTGATGTTGTTGGCGAAGGAAAAGACCTGTTCGTTGTAGCTGTCGTTATACTGGGCGGCCACCTCGACCATGATGTCGCCGCTCTGGCCTTCCAGATAGATGGGCCGGTCATGGAGGGGCGTCTTCTGGCGGTTCATGTACTGGACGAATTCGATGATGCCGCCTTTGTAGTGAAATTCCTGGTGTTCGTTGGTGCGTTCGTCGGTGATGGAGATGGAGACGCCCTTGTTGAGGAAGGCCAGTTCGCGCAGGCGGCGGGCCAGGATTTCGAATTCGAATTCCGTGGTCTCGAATATCTCGGGGTCCGGCTTGAAATGAACCATGACCCCGCTTTTTTTGACCTTGTCCCGTTTCTCCAGCCCGGTCACGGGGGCGCCGCGTTCATAGCGCTGGTAATAACGCTGACCGGCGCGTTTGACTTCCACTTCCAGATATTCGGAAAGCGCGTTGACGACCGAAACGCCCACGCCGTGCAGACCGCCGGAAACCTGGTAGGTCTTTTTGTCGAATTTGCCGCCGGCGTGCAGTTTGGTCATGACCACCTGCAGGCCGGGCACCTTTTCGGTGGGGTGGATATCGACGGGGATGCCGCGCCCGTTGTCCTTGACGCGCACGGCGCCGGCCGGGGTGATGACCACTTCGATGCGGTCGCAGTAGCCGGCCATGGCCTCGTCAATGGAGTTGTCGACCACCTCGTAGACCAGATGGTGCAGCCCCTGCGAGGAAATGCTGCCGATATACATGGACGGCCGTTTGCGGACGGCCTCCAGGCCCTCAAGAATCTGAATATGGTCGGCGCCGTAATCGCCGGCGGCGCCGTTGGCGGTGGTAGTGGCAGTGGTCATTATTTCCCTTAAATCTTCATGGACATGATGACGCCGGTATAGCCGGGGTCTTCGGCCGCGGTTAGAAGGGCCGGGGTATTGGATTCAGAAAGGCTGACGCGCACTTTTTCGCTGACGAGGGCGCTGAGGGCCTCTATAAAAAAGCGCGGATTGAAGCCGGACTCTATGGCGGCCTGGTCATATTCCACCGCCAGGCTCTCTTCGGCTTTGCCCAGGTCGGGGGTCATGGAGGAAATGGTCAGACGACCGCCGTCGAGGTGGAACTTCACGGCCTTGTAGTCGTCGGAACTCATGGTGGCGATGCGCTTCAAAGCCTCCAGGAGCTCCTTGCGCCCGGCCAGCATGATCTTGTCGTTGCCTTTGGGCAGCACCAGGCTGTAGTCGGGAAAGCGGCCGTCCAGAAGGCGCATGACCAGAACGGAGGAAGCGTTTTTGGCCGCCAGGCTGTTCTGGGCGACGCCCAGTTTCACGATCTCGGAGGCTTCGGCCATGCGCTTTAATTCGACCATGCCCTTTTTGGAAACCAGAACGCCGCGCACAAGCTCCAGGTTCGGCAGTTCCGGGGCCGAGAAGCCGGCCATATTCAGCCGGTGACCGTCGGTGGAGACGAAGCGCAAGCTCAGGGCCCCTTCGAACTCGACCTTTTCGACGTAGATGCCGGACAAGTTGTAGCGAGTCTCCTCCATGGCCACGGAAAAAATGGTTTTGTCTATGGCCCCGGCCAGAGCCGGGCCCTCGATGTCGACGAACTGCATCGTGTCGACCGCCGGCATACGGGGGAAGTCGGCCGGGGACAGGCCGTACATTTGCGTGCTGAACTGGCCGGCGACGAGGTTGAGGCTGAAGTTGTCGGCTTCGCTCAGCGAGACTTCTTCCGCGTTCAGCAGGCGCACGACCTCGTTAAATTTTTTCGCCGGCGCCGTGAGGCGGCCGGGAACCGAGACTTCGGCCGGATAGGCGCCCTGGAAGGTTATTTCCATGTCGGTGGCGGTGAGCTTCAACTCGCCGCCGTCGGCTTCCATCAAAATATTGGAGAGAATGGGCATGGAACTGCGCTTTTCAGCGATGGCGCTGGTCTGCCCCACCCCCCTGGCCAGGTCGTCTTTTTTGATTTTAAGCGCCAGCATGGTTCTCTGATCCTC
>JAISRV010000049.1 GCA_031273445.1 Candidatus Adiutrix sp.
CCGTGCAGACCGGCCTGGCGAACCTCTTCCCAGGACAGGCTCGTGCCGTCCGCGAACTCCACCGCCTGTATCTGGTAGTTGATGCTGGCGGCGCCGCCATTGAGAACCGTCAGGGTTTCTCCTGTGGCTTTAATGCGAACCTGCAGATCGTAATAGGTATTGCTGCCCACCACGCGCCGCGCCAAGCCAAATTCAACATCTTCCTGGGTCAGTCCCGCCAGCCTGATTTTATCGATCTTGGTGCTGTAGGGGTCATAGGCGTCCACCGTGTCGTGGCCATAACCTTGGCCAAAAACGAACACGTCGTTCCCGGCGCCGCCAGCCAGCGTATCAAACCCAGCGCCTCCGTCCAGCAGGTCATCGCCATTGCCCCCGGATATGGCGTCAACCCCCTCGCCTCCGTAAATAAGGTCGGCGCCCGACGTTCCATTTAGGACGTCGTCGCCCGGAGTCCCGTTAATGACATTGCCGCTGACCTGGTTGACTGTAATGGTAAAAGACGTTGTCTCGCTGGCTTCCAGGCCGTCCGTAGCCGCGATGTTCAGAGTAAAGTCGCCAGTGTCGGTTGGCGTGCCGCTCAAGGTTCTGCTTTGCGCGTTGTAAGACAGCCAGGACGGCAAATTTGAGACCAGATAGTTCAAGGCGTCGCCGTCGCCATCGGTGAAAGTATCCAGCGGAATACTGAAACTAAAAAACTGATTCACATAAATCGTCCGGTCGGCCAACAAGCGGTTGAGCGTGGGGAGGCTGTTGACGTTGATATTTAAATAACCCGTTTCGCTGTGGAGGGCGCCGTCAAAAGCTTTGAAAGCGACGCTGAAATTGCCCGCCGCCGTCGGAGTTCCGCTCAAAGTGAACGTTTCGGCGTCATAACTCAGCCACGACGGCAAATTTGAAACCAAATAGCTGAGCTCATCATCGTCCGGGTCGCTAAAAGCCTCGGCCGGCAAAGTCCAGGTGAAATTCTGCCCGACTTTGATTTTCTGGGGCGCAAAAGAGTTCGCCAGTTCAGGCGCTGAATTTGTTCCGACGCCCGTGCCGGGGTCCACTGAACCGGAGCCGTCGTCAATCACGTTTATCTCAAAAAAGACATTGTCGCTGACGTCGCGGCCGTCAAAAGAAGCTATTCTGATGGTAAAACTGCCCTCTTCCGACGGCGCCGTCCCGGAAAGGGTCAGCGTGTTTTCATCAAAGTGAAGCCAGGACGGCAAAACGATATGGTTAGCCAAAGTGGCCACATAGGAAAGGCTGTCGCCATCCTGATCCGTGAACATGTCATTGGGCAGAACTAATGAAAATGACTGCCCGGTCTCCACCGTCTGATCCTCAATCAGACCGTTATTTATATCGGGAGCATGGTTCTCCGGCAAGTAGGGCGGCAGGCGCAAATTCTGAAAGCCGGTCTGGTTGACGGCGTTTTGGAAAACTATTTGCTTGCCCTGAACCGCGCCGCTGGAATTGTAAGCCCGCAAAATCAAATCATCGCCGTCAACTTCAAGTTCAAGCCCTTGATAGCGCCAGCGCCCGGCGGCAACGGCTTTCAGGTCCGGCGAGTCGCCGCTTATGATGAACCCGCCCAGGGAAAGCCGCCATAAACCATCGCTGTCAATAAAGGCATCAGTCCCCGACGATTCCAGCAGATCGTTGACGGTCAACTGATACGTGTCTAAATGTTCTCCGCCTTTAAAGACGTTGCCGCTGCCGGAGCCGACCACCAGCAAGTCGTCCGCGCTCCCGCCGTCCAATAAGCCATTCGAATTCGCGCCGGCATAGAGCGCGTCATTGCCGTCTTCGCCATAAAGTTTGTCCCCGCCCGTGCCCGCGTAAAGGAGGTCATTGCCGGCCCCGCCATAAAGATGGTCCTCCGCCCCGTCGGCGATGATCATCAGCTGACGGTTCATATATTGGAAATAACCCATCCCCGCGCCGCTTTCATAGTCGCCCACGGCATCGGCGTATAAAATATCGTCGCCATCGCCTCCGTAAAGGCGGTCCGAGCCCTGCCCCCCGATAATGGTATCCGCGCCGCTATCAGAGGCGACAGGCGACATGGATTCGACGTCATCGCCGTAAAGTATGTCGTCTCCGTCGCCCCCATCAATATAGTCGGCGCCCGCCTGGCCGGCCGCCCAGTCATTGCCGGCCCCGGCCAAAATATAGTCGTCGTCGTCGCCGTCGTCTACGGCCAAACGGGCATTGTTGGTTCCATAGCCCAAAGACGACGGGATCAATTCAAAATCAACCCGGCCGTCCGCCAGTTCATTAAAGGCTATCCCCCATTGAAAGCAGCGCGGGTCGATCACCGTGCTTTCGGAGACCCGGCTGGAAGTCCATGTGCCGTCCACATTCAAATTATGCCACCAGCCAAGCGGAATTTCCTGTTCGGGAATCCAGACGCCATATTCATAATGGCCCGCAATATAGTGCGCCGTGGGCAGAGCGACCCCCTGCCATTTAAATGAATAGTTGCCGTCGCCCAGAATAACGTCGTCGCCGGCCCCGCCCCTGAGCGTGTCTTGGCCCGCGCCCCCGTTTATGAAATCACGCTGGCCGCTGCCGGTGACGTCGTCGTCCCCGGCCCCGCCCATGACCCAATCCCCCAGGGCCTCGGCGGGGCGGTCGTCGGGGTTATCAGGGTCATCGCTGAAAATTACGTCATTATCAAGGCCGCCGGAAAGCAGATCGCTGTCGCGCCCGCCAATCAAAACATCATGATCCTGCCGGTCGCCCACAGTGCCGACGACCGGCCCGGAGATGAGGCAGTCATTTCCATTGCCTCCGCTTAATAGGTCGTTGCCGAAGCCTCCGGAAGCGAAATCATGGCCGTCTTCCAGATAATAGTTCTCATTGCCGAAGCCGCCAAAAACATAATCCGCCATATCCCCAAGGTGCGCCGTCGCGTCGGCCGTGCTGCCCGTGGCCATTATTTTGTCGTATTGACCAGGCGGGAGGATCAATTGGCCGGCCGGCGAGTTGCCGCTGCCGCTAACCAGGATGATGCCGAGGTCTCCGTTTTCAAAATCTTCTATTTCCGCGATCCGCCGCCTGTTTTCATCATAAATGACCAGCCGGTCGCTCTGGAAGCCAAGCCCGTGAATCAGGTTGTACAAAAGACCGTTTCCGTCTCTATAAAAGCCCGCCGCCCCGTCGTCGCCGACAAGGCTGACCGCCGCGCCTAAATTAACGATTTCGTTATTATCTTTGACGTATTTTACAACGCCCGATTTGTCTCCGTCTATAATGGTGCTGAAACCGGCCGAACTGATGTGGTAGACGTCATAGCCCTCGCCGCCGTCTAAAATGTTCCGCCCGCCTCCGCCGTATAAGGTGTCATCGCTCTCACGGCCGAAAATCACCTCATTGCCGCCATCGCCCAGCAAATAGTTATTCACGCCAGCCTCGCCCACTATGGCGATATTCACATTGGAAGTCAGTTGATAAAATTTCTGCTTGCGGTACATGTATATTTTTTCAGCGGCCCAAGGCGAAATATAACCGGCCGCGACTTCACCTAAAGCGACGATCCCAATGGTGATCAGCAAACTGGCAAGGTTGCTTTCCACGCCGGCAACCAGTGCCGTGGCCCCAGCTTTCGCAAGAGCGCTTATGATCACGCCCACAATTAAACTGTAAACTTCTTTTTCGACGTCGCTGGCAGTGCCATAGACGGTCGCGCCGGCCACCCCGGCCAAATTGGCGACTCTAGACAGGTGCTTTACGCTGTTTTCGGTAAATATCCGCACTCTTTCCGCATCATCCAGATGGCTGAAAAGAGAGTTCAGGCTGGTGAAAGCATTGTCGGCCAGAGCCTCGTAACGAGCTATCTCGTTGAAACAGTCCCTCAGGCGGGCCTGATAGAATGACAAACGAGGATCATTTGGGTTCAATTCACAAAGCCGCGTCCAGAACATGGCTTCAGACCTGTAGGCTTGGACCCGGGCGTTATGGGCGGCGTACAGAGCGGTCGTCTTTTCAGCCCCGTCAGCCATAGTCTCCTGAATGATCTCCAGGTCCGCCTCCAAAGCAGTCAAAAACAGACCGAACTTATCTACGTGCTCCGTTTCTTCTTCCACGGTAAAGCCAACCGTGGCCTCCTCAGCGCCGTCAAGGATGAATTTGGGCTGGATGAATACCACTTCCGTCTGCCCTTCCAGCAGTATTCCCACCTGGCCGTTTTGCGTGTCAAGAATGATTTCCGAGGCCATAATTTCCCTGTGCCTTTATGGGCGGCTTTGGCTTTTGCGCCTAAGCCGGCCGTCTTTTATCCAATCAGTTTATTGCCGATGCGGCGTTTCGAAAACAAGCGCCCTTCATTATGCTTCTTTATCGTCTCAGGCCCGCTGCCTGTGCTTTTGTCGCTTATTTGCCCGCGGAACGGGCCAGTCTAAAGCCAAAATTGCCGAAGCGGGCTCCTGGCAGGTTGCTGCCGCGATACCATGATCGGCATCCATAGGCGTTAGTTGTCCAGTCGCCGCCTCTAAGAACCCTAAATTTGCCGATATCCTTGTCATAAGAAGCCGGGCCGGGAGGATCCACTTCAGGGCTGTTGGGGTAATAATCCATGCCGTGCCAATCAGCCGCCCATTCCCATATATTGCCGTGCATGTCGAACAGACCCCATGGGTTGGGCTTTTTCTGACCCACCGGGCGGCTGGCGCCTCCGGCATTGTCCTTATACCAGGCGTAATCCCCCAGGTCGCTCTCATTATCGCCAAAATAATACGGCCCCGCGGTTCCGGCCCGGGCCGCGTATTCCCACTCCGCTTCGGTGGGCAGACGGTATTTATCCGTTCCCTCTTTCTGATTCAGCTTTTGGATAAAAACCTGAACATCCTCCCAGGACACGGTTTCCACCGGATTATTCTCGCCCTTGAACTCGCTGGGGTTATTGCCCATCACCTCCATCCACTGGGCCTGGGTGACCTCGTATTTGCCCAGGTAAAAGGGCTTACTGATGGTCACCTTGTGCTGAAATATATAGTTGGCGGGTATAACCTTCTTGTATTTGTTGTCGCTCTCGGGCGCCCCCATCATAAAGGAGCCGGCGGGAATTAAAACGAATTCCATCCCGATGCTATTGGTGTAGGTTTCTTCGGCCAGGGCCGCGGCCGCCCCCATGACCAGGCTTAAAATCAGGGCGCCCAATAAACCCGCCCGTGTTTTCCTGAACCGCATAATTTGCATAACTCCCATTTTCGTCGCCTACATAGATGAAGCGGAGATAGCCAGCCGAAAGCCGAAATTGCTGTTATAGGTACCCGGCGGACAGGGAAGCCGATACGCCGACCGGCACTGCGCGGCGGCGCTGACAAAAGAGCCGCCCCGATGAACCCGGTCCGTGCCTGAGGACGGCCCCCGCGGATCCGACGCAGGGCTGTCGGCATAGTAGTTTGCCCCATACCAATCCGCCGTTAATTCCCAGACATTACCGTACATATCATACAAACCCCAGGCGTTGGGCTCTTTCTGACCAACCGGATGCGTGGTTGCTCTCGCATTGCCCTGATGCCACGCATAGCGCCCCAACTCACTGTCGTCGTCCCCAAACGAATAGGCGCTCGTCGTCCCCGCCCGGGCCGCGTATTCCCACTCCGCCTCCGTCGGCAGACGGTATCTGTCCGTGCCGTCTTTTTGGTTCAGCTTTTGGATAAAGACCTGAATGTCATCCCAGGACACATTTTCCACCGGGTTGTTCTCGCCCTCGAACCTGTACCGGCTGGGATTATCGCCCATCACCGCCGCCCACTGGCCCTGGGTGACTTCGTATTTCCCCAGGTAAAAAGGCTGGCTGATGGTCACCTGGTGCGGCAACACATCTCTGTCAGGTCGGCCAGGCAGAGACGCCCACGCTTTGCTTTCGCTCTCAGGCGCGCCCATGACGAAGGAACCGGCGGGTATCAGCACAAATTCCATCCCGATACTGTTGACGTGAGTTCCCTCGGCCAAGGCCGCGGCCGCCCCCATGACCAGGCTTAAAATCAAGGCGGACAGCAACCCCGCCCATATCTTTTTGAAATGCTCTTCAATCATTATGCTGTGTATTCACCCCATGCTTTCCCGTAAAGTCTTTATGATCGTTTCTTATGAGCCCTGGCGTGATTCCGAAAATCTTCGGCCATTGCCTCACCGTTAGCGGCGGTTGGAATCAATCCCGGCCAGAGGCTTTAACCGGCCGCCGCAAGCTTCCCGTGACGGTTTTTGCCGGAGCGCGGCTCTTTGGGTTGTTTTCTATTGAAATCGTCTTCCCAGGCTTGCAAAAGAAGATCGGCTATAAATTCCCGAGTCAAAAATTTGCTCTCTTCGGATCGGCTGCGTGGGTTGTAATAAGCCGCAAGATCACGCGCATCAAGATAAAAAAACAAATCCGCGCCGTTCAGAGCGGTCACACTCACTCGACGCTCATTGTTTTCCTGTTTATTCAATAACATCTCCAAAGTGCGCCCGGCCCTCGACTCATCACTAAAAAAGGGGACATAGTTTTCAAGCTGACCATTCACCTCTTCCCGCACCATGGTCAGACGTTCAGGTTTAGGCCCCTGATCCGCTTCCAGAACCTCAGTTGGAGTGAAGACATAAACCGTCGCGGTCGACAGAACTTTCATGAACAGCCCGGCTCGTTGCGGATCGCGATTAAAAGCCTTGAGAGCCGTTAGAACTATATCACGCATAAAAACCCGCTTATTAGGGATATGTCAAACATGTTCGCCAACCGAAGTCGTTTTTGGTCGATTT
>JAISRV010000171.1 GCA_031273445.1 Candidatus Adiutrix sp.
GCCCTGACCGCCCTGTGCGAGGCCGCGCCATACAGCGAGATGGCGCCGGGGCTGGCGCGCCGGCTCGTCTCCAGCTCCAAGTCGGGGCATTTCGGCACCACCCAGAACAATGTGGCCGCTTTGAACGCGCTGAGCCTCTACGTCAAGCTTATGGAACCGGTCGATCCCGATCTCGCCGTGACCGCTCTTTTAGGGGAGACCATACTGGCCGAAACCAGGTTTAGGTCTTTCCTGGATAAACCCGTAACCGGAGGCCTCGACGCCGCCCTTATTCCCGCGGATAACCCGGCGGCGATCTACCGCGCTGAAGGGTCGGGGCAGGCCTGGGCGGCGCTGAAGCTTAGAACCGCGCCTCTGGAGCCCGACCTTTCCGCCGAAACCTCCGGCGGCTTCATGCTCTCGCGTTCCTTTACCGTCGTTTCGCCCGAAGCCGGGCCGCCGGGCGCCGAAACGGTCCGGCGCGGCGAGGTAGTGCGTGTTTCCATCCCCAAGATGGTTCCGGCCCCAAGGCACAGCATGGCGCTTATGGATCGCGTGCCCGCCGGGCTGGAACCCGTCAACTTCAACCTGAAAGACGCCGACCGCGCTCTTATGGATCAGTTGACCCAGAAGGGCGAAGACGACGAAGAAGACCGCTGTCGTTCCCGCTACTGGTACGACCATCAGGAAATCTGGCCGGATCGCGTGGCCGTCTATGCCGACTATCTGAACGCCGGCGTCTACACTTTCTCGTATCTGGCCCGCGCGGTCACACCCGGCGCCTATCTGACCCCTGGGCCGTACGCCGAGGAAATGTATGCGCCTGAAACATATGGGCGCGGCGCAGGCCAGAGGCTGGTGGTGATTGAGGACTGACGCCGATTTCTTGAGCCGCCGCCCGATAAATCCGGCCCGGGAGCTTTGGTTCCCGAGCCGGATTTTTTTCGGAAAAATAGGTCAAAGACGCGTCGCCGAAAGGCGGCGCTTCCGAAGGCGCTCTAAGATTTATATTATGTTATTTCAACTAATTATATGATAATGCCAAGCCAGGCCCCCCTTGGGCTGTTATTTTGACTTGAATTTATTGCCTCCTTAAGGTAAAGAAGTCATTGGAGCTGAGAAACGCGGCCGCTTAGGCGGAAGGGATTCCCTTCCCGTGTGCGGTTAAGGCAGACAATGCCGATTATAATATGGCAGCGACGGTTTTAATTTTCAAAGCCGATCGGCGCCCTGGATCCAGGTGATCACGCGCCGGCGGGTTGAAACAAATAGCAGAGAAGTGTTTGCCGCTCATCAAATCACAGGGCGCACTTCTTTATATGAGGAGGCGGTTTTGGATCTGCACGCACTTAGGTATTCGCCGGAACGGCTTTGGGTTCGCCTTGACGACAACAACCAGGCGACGATTGGGTTGACTGATGAAGCCCTTGAGGATTTTGACGAACTGACTAAAATTCGTCTGCCGGCGGAGGGCGACGAATTTTCCAAGGACGAGCCTTTCGGGCGTTTGTCGGTAGGCCGCGGCACGGGGGTGCGGCTTTTGGCCCCTTTAAGCGGTGAAGTGGTCGAAGTCAACGATGATATCGTCGACACGCCTGAAGCTATTTTGGAAGACCCGTATGAAGAGGGCTGGCTGATTCGCCTGGATATAACTTCCATGAGCGAATATGACGACCTCATGACCAGGGAAGAGTTCGACGATTTCGTGGACGAAGAATTCGGCGACGATGAGGATATCGACGAAGAAGAATTCGACGAAGAGGCGGAAGGCTACGAGGAAGAAGAGGAAGAAGAGGAAGAAGACGACGATTACTATTATGACGACGACGACGAATAGTTCGCTTGTCCCGCCCTGGCTGAAAGATGAATAAAAATAAGGGGAGCTTCGGCTCCCTTTATTTAAGCCCCTCCGTGTGGACATGATAGTGCAAGGCGGCCAAAGGGGCCGCGTTGACGAAGCCCAGGCTATGATAAAGGCGCAGAGCCGGCAGGTTGTAGGAGGCCGTTTCCGCCCGGATGATCGCGCTTTTGCCCCGCAGCCGGTTGAGCATCTCCAGCAGTATCAGCCGGCCCAGACCGCGTCTCCTGTAAGGCCGCGTCACCGCCAGAATCGACAGCGCGGCTTCATTGGCGGCGATCCTGGCCGTGGCCACGGCCGCCAGCCTGTCTTTGCGGCCGTCCCATAAGGCCAGGACAGGGGCGGCCGCTCCGGTCAGGTCTTCCAGGACCGTTTGGCGCCACATGCGACAGGCCGTTTCCGGCCCCGGCGTCGGGTCGTGACGGTAGTGCCCGTCATAAAAGAAATCCCCCAGGGCCGTCGCCGCTTCAGCCGCCATGCCGGCTGGGCGCAGTTCCGTCTCGCCCAGAAAAACGAAGCCGGCCGGGACGGCCGCCGGCGCTTCCTCGTCGGGCGCCGGCCTTTCCAGGGTCGCCCCGATTTCCGCCATTATGAACCCTTCGCCTAAAAACCCGCGCAAAACGGCCGGGTCATGAAAGGTCTTGAGGGTAATCAAACGGGCCTGACCGGCCAGGGCCCGGTCAATGGCCAACCTGGCCAGTTTGCGAACCCGGTTTTCCCGGTCGCGCTGCCTCTCCGCCACCATGAACGGGCCCAGCAGGCGGGCCGTGCCGAAGCCGAAAAATTCGCTTTCCCACGGCGAAGGGCTGTAGATGGCCAAACCGCGCGCCGGATGGCGTTCTTCAACCCACAGGGGCGCGGCTTCGCCGCGGCCCACGCGAGCGGCCACTTCACTGATGAAGCCGGGCGGCAGCGAAGGGCTCCACAAGTCCACCGGGGGGCCCACTTCACGGATTTCCCGCGCCAGAAGGGCGAGGGCGCCGGCGACTATCCGGGCAGACTGCAGGTCGGGGCTGGGCACTTGATCTCCTAACCGGCGCCGTTCATTTTTTGAATAAATCGTACTTGGTGGTGTTGTGATAACAGTTGCGGCAGACGCTCATGGTCTCGTGCCCGAGGGCGCGGCCGACGCGGTCGCGCTGTTCATTCATCTTCCGGCTGCGCCAGGCCTCAAAAAGGCTGATTTCGCCCACCCGGCCCAGGCTGTGTTCGTCAAGGCCGTTGGCGTCCTGGCCGCAGAACTGTATCAGGCCGTCATATTTGACTTCCAGCGCCAAAAAGACGTCTACGCACAGCCCCCGGCTCAGGCCGCCGGACTGGCGGTCCAGAAAGGGTTTGACGCGCTCCTGGTCGGCCACGAAGTTGAGGTTGGTCAGGTCGATCGCCACTTTGTCCACCAGGGCGAGCATATCTTCGCAAAATGTCTTCGGGTCGGCCGCCAGGGCCTCATGGGCCAGAACCGAGGTCAGGAGGCTCAGAAACGGACGCGCCGCCCCGCCTTTTTTTTGGGCCGCCATTTCGATCCTGGCGCGCAGACGGCGGTAACTGGATTTGCGCCGGTTGAATTCATATTGTTCCGGCGTCAAGCCCTGCATGGAAAACTGAAGATCGTCAAGCCGCAGTTCCATGAAAAGGTCCATCATCTCCGGGGTCAAGGCCAGGCCGTTGGTGTAGATTTTCAGCGGCAGGCCGGCTTTTTTGATCATAGCCGCAATCTCGCCGACGCGAGGATGCAACAGAGGCTCTCCCCAGCCGGTCAGGCGCAGACCGCAGTCGCTATACGCGGCCGCCTCGTCGATTATGAGCCGGACCGTTTCCAGGCTCATATCGCCCAAGGGGCGACGGCTGCTCTGCCTGGAACAGAAAAAACAATCCAACTGGCAGCGGTTGGTCAGCTCAATATTGAGCCAAAAGGGAAACTCGCGGGGAGGGTCATAATCGGTCAGCCAGCCCGGCGACCGGTACAGCCGGAAAAAAGG
>JAISRV010000193.1 GCA_031273445.1 Candidatus Adiutrix sp.
CTCTTCCCCATCGTCGGCGCTGTTTTCAACATCATCCCCGCCCCGGTTCTCGGCGGCGCGCTGATTCTTCTGTTCGGCATCATCACCGCCACCGGCATGCGCATTATTTTCAGCGAACCGGTCGGCCGCCGTTCGGTGCTGATTATCGGCATCTCCATCGGCGCGGGCGTGGGCGCGGCCCTGCAGCCGGACTTCAGCCAGGCCCTGCCGCACTGGGCGCAGGACCTCTTGCACTCGCCGGTGGCCACAGGGGCCATCGTGGCCATCATAACCAACCTTTTGATGCCCAAATACGATGAAGACGCGGCGGAAGCCGAAGCCGTCCATTAAGGCTCGCGGGCCCTGGCGGCGGCGCGTATTCATCAGCAAGCGGTCAGACGCTAAAAAAAGGAGCGGCAAATGAGCCTCAGCGCCATCAGGGGCGCGGCCCTGACTTTTACTCAGGATCCGTTTTTCAATAAGCCCGAGGAATCATACTCTTTCATTGAAGACGCCCTTATCGTGATCCAGGACGGTTTGATCAAATCCGTCGCGCCTTACGCCGCCGAGGCGGCCGAAGGGCTGGCCGTGGAGCGCCATGAAGACGCCATTATCTGTCCCGGCTTTATCGATTGCCATACCCACTATCCGCAGATCCGGATTATCGGCGCTTTCGGCGAACAGCTCCTTGAATGGCTCAACACCTACACCTTCGCGGCCGAACAGGCTTTCGCCGATCCTGACCAGGCCCGGATGACCGCGCGCGTCTTTCTGGCGGAACTGCTGCGTTGCGGCGCCACCACCGCCGCAGTCTACTGCACGGTGCACCCCCAGTCGGTTGAGGCTTTTTTTGAAGCTTCGGCTGAGGTCGGCGCCCGCATGATCGCCGGAAAAGTGCTCATGGACAGAAACGCGCCCGCCTCCCTTTTGGACGCCGCCGGGCGGGACATCGAAGAGTCTCGCCGGCTGCTGGAAAAATGGCATGGCCATGGCCGTCAGCTCTATGCCGTCACGCCGCGCTTCGCCCCTTCCTCCACTCCCCGGCAGCTTGAGGCGGCGGCGCGGCTATGGCGCGAATACCCCGGCAGCTATCTTCAGACCCATCTGAGCGAAAATGTCGCTGAACTGGCCTGGGTCAGGGAACTGTTCCCGGAACGCGGCAGTTATCTTGACGTCTACAACCATTACGGCCTCGTCGGCCCGCGCTCTATTTTCGGCCACTGCATTCATCTGGAAGAAGACGATTTCGCCCGCTTCAGCCGCGACGGCGCGGCCATGGCCCACTGCCCCACCTCCAACCTCTTTTTGGGCAGCGGCTTTTTCAAGCTCCTCGAAGCCAAGAAAAAATGGCGGCCCGTGAAGGTCGGCCTGGCCTCCGATATAGGCGCGGGCACCAGTTTTTCGATGTTGCAGACTTTGAACGAGGCCTACAAGGCGGCTCGGATGACCGGCGCCCGCCTTACGGCCCTTGAAGGTTTTTATCTGGCTACGCGGGGCGGGGCGGAAGCGCTGGACCTGGCCGATAAAATCGGTTCCCTGGCCCCCGGTTTCGAAGCCGACCTTATCGTGCTTGATCTCAAGGCCACCCCGTTAATGGAATTTCGTATGCAATATGCGGGAACCCTGGCCGAAAAGCTGTTTGTGCTCATGACCATCGGAGACGACAGAGCCGTGCGCGCCACTTACGTGGCCGGCCGGAAAGCGCATTGGCGCGGCTGAAGTCGACCGGCGCGCCGCCGCGCCTCTAAGAGAGCGAAAATCTGATCAATTTTTCGCTAAAAAACCGTGCGGCCGCCCTTGGCCGCACGGTTTTTAGGAGTCATCTCAAAAAACAGCCGGCCCGAAAGGGCGCCGGGCGCGTCAGCAACCGGCCGACTGATATTTATTCACCGGCACCACTTCCTTGATTTCCGGCAAAGCCGCTTTAAGCGCTTTCTCCACGCCGTGCTTCAAGGTCATCTGGGCCATCGGACAACCGTTGCAGGCGCCGGACAGATGCACCTGGACTATGCCGTCCTTAACGTCTATAAGCTCTATGTCGCCGCCGTCAGCCCTTAAGGTGGGGCGCACTTTGGCCAGCACTGCTTCCACTTTTTCTCTCGTCATAACAGATCTCCTTAGCGGCTTTTCGCCGGATGGGAAAACGCCCCGCCGCGCCGAATGCCCCGCCGGGCGCGCGTCTTCTAAAATATGCATAAACGTGAAATTGATCTGCCTACTATAACTCAAAGGAAGCCCGGGCGCCAGAGTTATTTTTAAAACGCCGCCGGCCTCATTCTTCCTCCAGCCCGCGCGGGCTGGTGAAATCGCCCCGCTCAACTTTGAGGCGCAGGGCGTCCAGGACGCTCATGACCATATCGCCTGGCATTGAGCGGCATAACGACATCACGCCGGTAGTCAGAATGACCGTGGGCAGAACCTCCAGGCCGCCTTGGTCGTTTTCCGTCTCCAGTTCCCTGACCAGGGCGAGGACAAGCTCAAAAAAACGCTGGCTGACGCGTTCGCTGGTCTCAAGGTTCGGGGCGTTCACAGCGTATTCTCCGATCTTTAATTTTACTTCAGGGCCGGCCCGTGACGGTCGTCGTTCAAAGGCGCCGGGCCGCCCCGCGGAGCGTACGGTCAGTTCCGGCTTGCTTTGAAGGACGGAATTGGCCGCACACTCAAACAGCCTCTTGAGGGCGCGCAGAAATTACTGAAAACACAGACCGCGGCTCTTGCTGACGAGGCCCTGTTTGTGCTACATATAATTCAAGACGGCGTCAAAACGGCGCGACCGGCCCCCGGAGAGGCCGGGCCGTCCGCAAGCCGCGTCTGTAAATCATAACACAAACCGAGCTTTTTACCCAGGAAAGATATTCGCGGCCGGCGCGGCCTGGCCGCAAAGCCAGGGCGGCGTCGCGCCGCCGGCCGGAGATTTTCGTATGACCAGCTTAAACGATTATGAACGGCGTCTGATCCATTATCTCAGCGGCGACATGGGCGACTCGCCCACGCCGTTCGCCGAATTGGCCGGGCAATTGGGCGTCAGCGAAGACGAGGTGTTGGAAACCGTGCGCGGTTTTCAGAGCGAGGGGCTGATACGCCGCTTCGGGGCTACCCTGTGGCACCAGCGCTCGGGCTTTGCGGCCAACGCCATGGTCGTCTTTAAGCTGGACGCTTCCAGGGCCGACGAATGCGGCCAGGCTCTGGCCCGGCTGCCGTATGTATCCCACTGCTATCGCCGCCGCCCCGCCCCCGGCTGGCCGTTCAATCTCTACGCCATGGCCCACGCCGAGAACCGGGTCAGGCTGATGGAAATGGCCGCGGAAATGGCTGAAATAGCCGGGGCTGAGGAATGGCGCCT
Organism: Candidatus Adiutrix sp.; assembly: GCA_031273445.1. Taxonomy (GTDB): domain Bacteria; phylum Desulfobacterota; class Desulfarculia; order Adiutricales; family Adiutricaceae; genus Adiutrix. The sequence continues at coordinate 3,323 of JAISRV010000193.1, forward strand.
GCTGGAGAGCCAAAAAGAGTTTAAAAAAACGTCGCTGCGGCTGTTTGACGAAGCCGTCTGAAAATTTGACCCGCCGCCGGAAGCCGGCCATGGCGCTTGGGAAAAGGCTGAATATGGAAAAATCCAAAAAGTTGTTTGAAGAGGCCGCCGCCATCATTCCCGGCGGGGTCAACAGCCCCGTCAGGGCCTGTCTTTCGGTTGGGGCCGCCCCGGTCTTTGTGGACCACGGCCGCGGCGCCCGCATCTTCGATGTCGACGGGCGCTCTTACCTTGATTTTGTCAGTTCGTGGGGCCCGCTCATCTGCGGCCATGCCGCGCCCTGGACGACCGCCGCGCTGGAAGAAGCCATAAAAAAAGGCTCTAGTTTCGGCGCCCCCACCGAGGGGGAAACACGGCTGGCCCGCCTGATCAACCGGAACTACCCCTCCATGGAAATGGTTCGCTTGGTCAATTCCGGCACTGAAGCGGCCATGAGCGCCCTACGCCTGGCCCGAGGCTTTACCGGCCGCGACAGGATCGTAAAATTCCAGGGCTGCTACCACGGCCACGCCGACAGCCTTCTGGTCGCCGCCGGCAGCGGCCTGGCCACGCTCGGCATACCCGGCTGCCCCGGGATTCCCGCCGCCCTGGCCGAACTGACGCTGACCGTGCCTTACAACGACGTGGCGGCCCTGACCGCCGTTTTTGAAAAGCACGGCTCGGAAATAGCCGCCGTGATCGTGGAGCCGGTGGCCGGGAATATGGGCGTGGTTCCGCCTCAACCCGACTTTCTGCCGGCCATAGAGAATCTGACCAGGCGCTATGGCGCCCTTTTCATCTGCGATGAGGTCATAACCGGTTTCCGCCTGGGCCTGGGCGGCGCCCAGGCCCACTTTAAAATCAAGCCAGATCTGACCATCCTCGGTAAAATAATCGGCGGGGGCCTGCCTCTGGCCGCCTTCGGCGGCCGCCGCGAAGTCATGGAACGCCTGGCCCCCGTAGGCGACGTCTACCAGGCCGGAACCCTTTCCGGGAATCCCTTGGCCGTGGCCGCGGGCCTGGCCGCCATTGAACACCTCATGGCCGAACCCTCAATTTACAGCCGCATCAGACAGGCCAGCGAACGACTGTCCGCCGGGCTTTTGGCCCTGGCCGGAGAAAACGGACTGGCCGTCTGCGGCAACCAGATCGGCTCCATGTCCACCCTGTTTTTCGCCGCGGGGCCTATCTCCGATTACGCTTCGGCTTTAAAAAGCGACGTCGGACTTTACGCCGCCTTCTGGCGCGGCATGTTGGCCCGGGGCTTCTGGCTGGCCCCCAGCCAGTTTGAGTGCTGCTTTACTTCCGCCGGCATGATTCCCGACGACATCGACAACGCCCTTGACGCCGCCGACGCCGTTTTCAAGGGCCTGAAAAAATGACCGCCCCCGCGAACCCCCAGCCTTCCGCCGTCAGTCCGGCCAAGGCGCTGTTGTTGTCCGCGGGAGTTCTGCCCGGCCTGGGGCAGCTTTTGACCGGCCGCCCGGCCAAAGGGGCGCTTATGGCCGGAAGCCTTCTTTTGTGGCTGCCGGTGGCCGTGGTCAAGGCCGGAAGCGATCTTTCCCGGGTCATGCCCCAGCTCATGGCCCGAGCCGCCGCTGGGCAAAAAATCGGCTTCACCGATGTCCAGAACGCCCTGGCCCCGATGGCCGGCGACCTGACCTGGCTGTTCATGCCGCTTCTGGCCATCTGGTTCTGGTCGGTGGCCGACTCCGTCATTTATTGGCGACAAAGCGGAAAAAAAGGCTGACCATGCGTTCAATTCTGATCGACGAACTCCTGGCGGCCGAAGTCGAGGCCGTGATCGCCTATCTCGACACGCACGCAGAAAGGGCAAGCCTGGAACGCCTCTACTGGATAAAACTTGAGCCGGAATTGTGGGGCGAAGCCCAACGCCAGGCCTGGGGAAACGCCGACGCCGCCCCGGTCTATCGCCTGGCGGTGGAAGTGGGGACGGACTGGGCGCGCTTTGAGCTGCTGGTTCGCTCCGAAAACCTGCGAAACATAGGCGGCGGCCAGGCCGACGAAGCCCAGACGCTTTTCATGCTCAGATGGATTGAGGCCATGGCCGCCGAACTGAACCTAGCCTCCTGCCGTTGCGCCGCCCCAGCCGCGAGGCCGCCGGCGGCGCCTTCTTTATCCGGGGGCTGACCTTTTCGTCATGTTTATTCGGCGGGGCAATATTCTATTCGCAGAACGGGGCGCAGACGTTCATCGGTTTGACGGCCAGGAAGGCGTCGGCCTGGGTCTTCATGATCAGGATATTGCGGACGGTGCGTTCCCAGGGGCTGAAATCGGCCGTCGCCCAGGGCACCCTGTAGCGGGCTTCATACTCGACGCAGACGCAATAAAGCTCTTTGGGGTCGTGTTCCCGCAGCACGGCGGCCGTGGGGGCTACGGGCGTGCTCTGCAGGGCCCTGGCTTTTTGAATTTCCCACATGGCGCTTTCGCGGTAGCTGGCCAAGAGGCCGTTTATGGCCGCCTTTTCAATAGGGTTTGACGGCAGCTCGACAGGCTCGGGCGGGTCGGCGTGCCCGTAGCCGATGGTGTAAGGGTCGCAGGCGGCCAGGCCCAGGCCGCAAATCAGGATCAGGGCCGCGGCGCGCATGAAGCGCGCGACGCGATGGCCGGCGCGGGGCCCGGCCGTCATTTCCAACGGCAATTCCATCATTAAATTACTTATGCCTTTCTAAAAAATTATTTCAACCGTGTTGGGCCCGGTGATGCGGGCGGAGACGTTTTTTTTGCTGGAAAGGTTGGTGACGGAGATGACGTCGCCCAGGGCGCCGTCCTGCCGGGCCTGGCCGGCGGCGGTCACTTTCAGGCCGCCCTGCCGGGCGATCATAGTCACGGCCTCGCCGCGCCGCACCATCACGCTCTTAGTCAGGTGGCGATCGCCGACGACTTCCCCGGCGGCCACATTAAACTTGAGGGCGCTGCCGAGGGGCGCGGCAGGATCGGTCAAGGCCTCTTTGGCCTGGGCGAAAGGAACCTGGCCGAGGCGCAGGTCCCCTTCGGCCAGAACGTGCCCGCGCGACAGAGGGCGCGCCGCCACCACGGCCGGGACGGTCAGGTCTATCTGGGCGGCGACCCGTGCGCGCGAGACCGAGCGGCCGCCCACGATAAAATGAATGTAGCCGGACAGGGAGGCGGGGTTGGAGCCGGATTGGGGCACGAAACGATAGATGATCTCTTCCGGCTGGGCTTTGGGGAGGGCGCCGAAATTGAGGCTGATCAATTCGTAGGCGCCGCTGCGGTATGGTTCGGTTCGGGCCAGATATTCCAGCACGGTCTTTTTCATTTCTTCTTCATCAACGACATGCCCCTGCCCGGTCAGGCGCAGTTCAGGCGGAATGGACCAGACCGTGTCGATGAGGATCAGACGGGCGGCGGCGACGCGCTCTTCGACCTCCGCCCGGCTGAGGACGAGGGTGCGGCCGGCGGCCGGGGCCTCGCCTAAATCGATGCGGCTTATGGCCTCGGCCAGGCCCAGCCCTTCGGAACTGAGCGCGTCGATAAAGGCCAATTCGCCTAAAATCAGACGCGGCCCCGCAACGGTTTTTTCCGGCGGCAAGCTCACGCTGACCACGGCGGCCGGCAGCGCGGCGGGCGCGCCTAGAAGAGCCCAAAGGCAGAAAAATACGGCTGACGCGCACAGCCGGCGGCCAAACATCGGCATAATCCGGCTCCTATCGCCCGCGGGGACGGCCCAGACTCAGCCCCCCCGACGGGCGGGCCTGTGTGCATCATTGTAATAAATAGCGCAAGGCAGTTCAAGGGCGGTGATTCTCCTTTTGGCCTGGAGCCTTGTCGGGGCGCAAAAATCAGATTCGTCCAAGCCGCGCGGTCTGTTTTCAAGACCCAGGCCGGCGGCCGCGCGGCGCCTGAACGTTAACGTTTCATTTCTATGACCTCCGACAGCATGGTGTCGGTGGTGGTGATGGTTTTGGAGTTGGCCTGGAAACCGCGCTGGGTCACGATCATATTGACGATCTCCTCGGCCAGATCGACGTTTGACTGTTCCAGAAAGTTGGCCAGAATAGTGCCGGTGCCGCCGTAGCCAGGCTCGTTCATGGCCCCCTGCCCGGAGTAGCGCGTTTCCGAAAAAAGGTTGTCGCCTTCTTTGGAGAGCCCCCAGGGGTTGAGGAAGCGGGTCAGGCCGATCTGGTAGAGCGGCTGATT
>JAISRV010000408.1 GCA_031273445.1 Candidatus Adiutrix sp.
ACCTAAAATCATCGCGGCCGCGGCGCTTGCGGCCGTGGTCGTATTGGCGGCGGTCGCGGGCCGGCCGTATTTTTTCGGGACGCCGCCGCCTCAAAATCATCTTGAGACCCCTGAAAAAAGCTCCGCGGGGCGGCCGCCTCAGGCTGAGCCGCCGCCAGGCCGGGCGGGCTCGTTTGAAGAAAGTTTTTTCGGCCTGCTGGCCCTTCTGGAGCCGGTCATACGCGCCGAAAGCCCCCATGAGGCATTGAGCGGGGAAACGCTGGCCCTCCTGACCGCCATGAAAGACGAGGCCCCCTATCGGCAGACGCCGGCGCTGCGTGACCTTTCGGACGGGGCCGCGGCTTTTTTGAGCGGCCGCCTCAAGGAAGCCGAACGTCTTTTCCAAGCCGCCGCCGCCGTCCGGCCGGAAGAGGGGCGTCTGGTTTCTTTTCAGGCGGCCGCGAGTCTGCGCCTGGGCAATACCGCCCTGGCTGAAGAGCTGTATCTGCAGGCTCTAACCCTGAAGAGCCGCCAACAGGCCGCCCCCCTCAGTTTAAGCGTCGATCAGCTTGGGCGGGCTCTCTGCCTCTTCCTCCTCGGCCGCCCCGATGAAGCCGCGCCGCTGGCCCAGGCGGCCTGGCGGACGCGTCATGATCTTTTAGGCGCGGACGATCCTCAGACTGTGTCCGCCGTCAATCGGCTGGGCGCCGTTTTGCTGGCCCTGCGGCGCAACGACGAGGCCGGGGCTCTGCTCAGAGCGGCATATCTCAAGGCCCGGCATAATGAAAAAGTGGGGGACGCCCTGTTGGAGGAAACGCGCCTGTTGCTGACCGCCCTTGAAGCTCAAGGCGGGAACGCGGAAGAGTTCGGGGTTTCCGGCCTCCCGCCGGCGGCGGACGGCGAGGAGGAGGAGGAGGAGGGCGCGTCGACGGGAGAGGGGCAAACGGCGGGCGGGCGGGCGATCCTTCCTTCGCCGCCTCCGGCCGCCGCCGAAGAATTGGCGGCCTGGGAAGATATGGCCGACAGGCTGGCCGAGGGCGGGAGCCCCCTGGCGGCCGACTTGCTGACAAAAATTATTGTTGAACGGCATCGCCTTATATCGGGAGACCTTTATCAGGCCGACCTCTTGCCTTACCATCTGAAGTTGGTTCGGGCCAATCTGGCCGCCGGCTTCCCAGCCCGGGCCGAAGAGGAACTGCGCCCCCTTCTGGGCCTGGAGTCGGCCGACTTTGTGGAGCTTTCGTCTCTGATGGCCGCCATTGAGGAGGCCGGCGGGCGCTACCGGGAAGCGGAGGAACACTGGCAGGCGGCGGCCGACCAGGCCGACCAGGCCCTGGTCGACCAAAAGCGCGACCCCGAGCCGGAACTGGTGCGCCGCAGCTTTGATCTGCACCTGCGCCTGGCTGAAAATTTAATCAGCCAGGGCCGGGCGCCGGAAGAGGCGGAAATAGAATTGCTGGGGGCCTTGCGGCGTCTCAAGGCCGTGCAGCCGGATGCTTACCCTGACGCCGGCCGGGTGTATCTGCGCCTGGCGCGTCTGCTGAAAGGAATCGGGCGGACCAAAGACAGCGCCGTTTTTTACCGCAAGGCCCAGAAGCTGGCGGAGTCGCTTTTGAAGAAGAACCCGGAAGGCGAGACCCGGGAGCTTCTGGAAGGCATTCTGCAAGCGGTCAGGGCGGAGGGCGCGCCCGCCTCGAAAAAAGGCAAGGAGCCCGCAACGGTTCCGCCGGAACCGGCGGAGAGGCCTTCCGTAAGCGCGGATTTTTTACGCCTGGAACTGGCGGCCCTGGGCTGCCTGAACCGGCTGGATGAATTTCAGGCGCGGCTGGAGCCGGCTTTAAGGGAGGCGGAGCGCCTTTTTGGGCCGGCCAGCCCGACCTACATGCGCTACTACAGCCTGAGATTGAAATGGCTGGAGGAAGCCGGCCGGGTGGATGAGCTCACCGAGGAACTGACTGCCCAAGCCCAAAAGCCTCCCGGGCTTAACGAACGGGAGCGGAACCTGAACCGGGCCAGCGCCTTGAGCTATGCGGCCAGGGTCAATGAAAAATTCGGCCGCCCCGCGGCCGCCGTCGCGCTGTATTCCCAGGCGCTGGAATGCCTGAGCGACTCGCGGGAGGCGGCGTCGGGGCGCCGGGCGGCGCTGGAGCGGGCCCTGGCCCGCCTTCAGGCGGAGGCCGGGCCAAGATGATGTTTGACGGCTGGCGAAGCTCTCGCTCATCTCGCAATACAGGACCGCTTATAAAATATAACCCGCCTTATCGGCCAAGGCTTTTAGCCAAATCGGCCTCCGGCGTGCTGGTTGGCGTCAGGCCGAAGTTTTCCGCCAGGTAATTCACAATATTAGGGGATACGAAAGCCGGCAGGCTCGGGCCGAGGATGATGTTCCTGACGCCGAGGCTGAGCAGCGTCAGCAATATGCAGACGGCCTTTTGCTCATACCAGGACAAGACCAAAGTCAGCGGCAAGTCGTTTACGCCGCAGCCAAAGGCTTCCGACAGCGCGAGCGCGACTTTGATCGCCGAATAAGCGTCGTTGCACTGCCCCATGTCCATAATGCGCGGCAACCCCCCGATTTCGCCGATATTCAAATCGTTGAAGCGGTATTTGCCGCAGGCCAGCGTAAGAATTACCGTGTCTTGCGGGGCTAGCTTCACAAATTCGGTGTAGTAATTGCGCCCGGGCTTCGCGCCGTCGCAACCGCCGACGAGGAAGAAATGCTTGATCGCGCCCGACTTCACCGCCTCAACGACCGTATCGGCAACGGAAAGCACTGTTCCGTGAGCAAAACCGGTCGTGACTTCAGACCCGCCGTTTATCCCCGCCATGGCGCGCGTTTCCGCAAAGCCGCCGAGTTCCAGGGCTTTTCTGATGACCGGCGAAAAGTCTTTAGCCTCGCCGATGTGCGCCGCACCGGGATAGCCGACGACCGAGGCGGCGAATATTCGGTCGCGATAGCTGTCTTTCGGCGGCGTCAGGCAGTTGGTCGTAAACAGCACCGGCGCGGGAATGCCGTCAAATTCCCTTTGCTGGTTTTGCCAGGCCGTCCCGAAATTGCCTTTTAAATGGCCATGTTTTTTCAGTTCCGGGTAGGCGTGGGCAGGCAGCATTTCGCCATGCGTGTAAATGTTTACGCCCCGGCCCTCGGTTTGCTCTAAAAGCAACTTCAAGTCGCGCAGGTCATGGCCGCTGACGACGATGAACGGCCCTTTTTCAATGGCGAGCGGCACTGTCGTCGGGCGGGGCGTTCCGTATGTTTCAACGTTTGCCCGGTCGAGCATTTCCATGCATCTGAAATTCGCCTTCCCCGTCTCCAGGACGAGCGGCAGAAGCTCGTCCTGGCCGTAGTCGTCAGCGCCGACGGCCCGCAGCGCCGTGTGGAAAAAAGCGTTTACTTCGTCGTCTGAACGGCCTAAGGCCAAGGCGTGATGCGCATAAGCCGCGATGCCGCGAACGCCGAACAGGATCAGGGATTTGAGCGAACGCACATCCTCGTTCGCCCCCCACAGTTCCGCCATGTCATAGTCGTCCGCGCGCCCAAATTTTTCTTTCTCCCGAATTACGCGCCCGGTCAATTCCAAAATAGCGTCGTCGTCGAAGTTCACGTTGGTGGCGGCGGCAAATAAGCCGTCAACCATCAGACGATGCGTCGCCTCCGGCACGCCTTCGCGTCCGCCCGTCGCCCGCGCCAGCCCAATCAGCGCGCCGGTCAGTTTGTCCTGCAATAAGGCCGTGCCGTCACGCTTGCCGCAGACTCCGGCTTTGCCTTGGCAACCCTGGCCGCCCGCCGTCTGCTCGCACTGATAACAGAATAAATTTGACATTTGACTTACCTCCAGTTTAGATGCCCGATCAGAATTTCCCAAATATTTTCATTGTCTCCTTGCCTTTGCCCTTGGAGTATATTATATTGGGCAAGAGTTGTCGGTTGTATTTCCAACGAAGAAAGATGGCGAGGGAAAAATTTTTTCGCTCTTGAAAACATGCCCGCTATTCGCGGGCATAGAAGCCGGCGACTTGTCGGCCTTGCTTGCCTGCCTGTCCGCGGTTCAGCGCGGCTTTGAGAAAGGCGAGCCTGTTTTTTCAGCGGGCGATGACGCGGCGCCTGTGGGAGTGGTTCTTGCCGGCGGCGTTAATGTCATGCAGGAGGATTACTGGGGGAACAGGATGATTTTGGCGCACATTGAACCGGGCGGCCTGTTTGGAGAGGCTTTTTCCTGCGCGGGCGCAGGCGAACTGCCGGTCAGCGCGTCCGCCGTCGAAAAGTCGGAAATCCTTTTGATCGACTGCGGGAAGATCGTCGCGACGTGCTCCTCCGCCTGCGCCTTTCACGCCGGGATGATCCGGAATATGCTTCAAATCCTGGCGAGGAAAAACATTGCGTTAGTGGAAAAAATAGGGCATCTTTCGCGGCGCACGACCAGGGAAAAACTTCTGTCTTACCTGTCCTCACGGGCCAAGGCGGCCGGAAGCCCCGCTTTCGACATTCCTTTCAATCGTCAGGAGCTGGCGGACTACCTTGCGGTTGATCGCAGCGCGATGTCCGCCGAACTGTCCAAAATGAGGGACGAGAACTTGCTGCGATATTCCCGCAGCCATTTTGAGTTAATGGGAGAGGAGACGCGGCCTTGAGCCTGCGGGCGAAGCCCGCCCAGATGCGGAATAGAGCACGTCGGCAAGTCCCATTTTAGGTCAGCGGTTTAAAAAGAGAAAATAAAAATCGCGTTTTTGCTTTCCTGGCCAAATGAAACTACGCTGCTTTGAGCAGCATTTTAAACGTTGCAAGGCGACAGATGATAATCAACATAAATCCGGATAACCCGCAGAAGCGCCTGATTGAAAAGGTGGCCGAGATTCTCAAAAAAGGCGGGCTGGTCATCTACCCCACCGATACCCAATATGGCCTGGGCTGCGACCTTAGCCAGCGGAAGGCTATTGAAAAGATTTATCAGTTGAAGCAACGCAGCCGGAAGACGCCTTTCAGCTTCGTTTGCGCCGATCTCACCCATATAGCCGAATACGCCAAGGTCTCCGACTTCGCTTACCGCACTATGCGCCGCCTGTTGCCAGGGCCGTACACCTTTATTTTAAACGCCACCAAACTGGTGCCGCAGTTGATGCTGACCAAAAGAGACGAATGCGGCATACGCGTGCCCAATCACCCCATCGCCATTGAACTGGTCAAAACCCTGGGACGGCCCATCATCAACACCTCAGCCGACATGACGGCGGAAGATCAGGCGGCGCCCGGCGAAGACCGACTCCCCCCCGCCTTCTTCGACTCCCAATCTTTTGCCGCCATGTTCAAAACCCAGGTGGATGTCGTCATCGACGGCGGTCCTGTCCCCTGCCGCCCGTCCACCGTCGTCTCGCTGGTCGACGACGAACCGGAAGTGCTGCGCCAAGGCCTGGGGCCCTGGCCGGCTTAAAAGGCCAAGGCGCGTCGGCTGTCGGTGCGGTTATTTTAGGTCAAAGCGGAGCCGGAATTAATCTCTGTAAATTTTTTGAAAATTAAACGGGAGGAGCGTCATGCTTGACCTCAGATTTGTCCGCGACAATCTTGATGCCGTGGGAACCATGCTTAAAAATAGAAATATGGCGGAAGAAAGCAGAAATAAAATTCTGACCGATTTCAAAAATTTGGATCGGAAACGGCGCGAGTTGTTAAGCGAGGCGGAAGCCCTTAAAGCCCGGCGCAACCAGGTCAACGATGAAATAACCGCCCTGAAGAAAGCGAAGCAGCCGGCCGAAGCCCTCATCGCGGACATGAAGTCGGTTTCCGGCCGCGTCAAAGAGCTGGACCCGCAGGTCGCGGAAGTGGAAGAAGCCGAACAGGCCCTTTTGGCCTCCATTCCCAATATGCCGCACGAATCGACGCCCGTGGGGGCTTCAGCGGAGGACAACCTGGAAATCCGCCGCTGGGGCGAGATTCCCTCGTTTTCCTTCACGCCGAAAAATCACTGGGAACTCGGGGAAGAGCTGGGCGTCATGGATTTCGCCCGAGCCGCCAAAATTTCCGGCAGCCGTTTCGTCTCCCTTTCCGGAGCGGCGGCCCATCTGACTCGCGCGCTGATGAACTTCATGCTGGACCTCCATGTCGGCCAACACGGCTATCGTGAAATCTGGCCGCCCTGTCTGATCAACTCGGAATCCATGTTCGGCACCGGGCAGTTGCCCAAATTCGCCGAAGACTCCTTCAAAGTGGAAAACAGCGACTACTGGCTGGCGCCCACGGCCGAAGTGCCGCTGACGAACCTGCACCGCGGCGAAGCGCTTAACGGGGAAGATCTGCCCATCAAATATACGGCCTATACCCCCTGTTTCAGGGCCGAAGCCGGATCCGCCGGGCGCGACACGCGCGGCATGATTCGGCTTCATCAGTTCGACAAAGTTGAATTGGTCAAGTTTACGCGACCGGAGGATTCGTGGGATGAGTTGGAAAAACTCACCCGCGACGCCGAAGAGGTGTTGCGGCTGCTCGGGCTGCCCTATCGCGTGGTCGCTCTTTCGACCGGCGACCTGGGCTTTTCCTCGGCCAAGACCTATGACCTGGAAGTGTGGCTGCCGGGGCCGAACACTTATCGGGAAATATCCTCCTGTTCCTGTTTCACCGATTTTCAGGCCCGGCGGGCCGGGATACGCTTTCGCCGCGAAAAAAATTCCAAGCCGGAATTCGTGCACACCCTGAACGGCTCCGGTCTGGCTATAGGCCGCACGCTTTTGGCCATATTGGAAAATGGCCAGAACGAAGACGGCTCCGTTGCCGTCCCCGAAGCCCTCAAGCCCTACATGGGCGGTTTAAGCCGAATAGAGCGCTGACCCCAATCAAATTTTGGTTTTAATTTTCTTCCATCCTTCAAGGCGGGCCGTCTGCCGACCGCCGGTTGCGCTTGAAACAAACAAAAAACATGTCCTGAACAAGCTGAAAAGCGCCCCCGGCGGGCGCTTTTTTCTTTTCATGGGTTGACGGGACGGCGCAAAAGATGTATAGTGCGGATCATAACGTATAGTGAAGTATGTTTTCGTAATACGAAACAATGCGCCGCCTCCAATCAGCTCTTCAGCCAGGGCGCATTTCATCAAGGAGACTCCTGATGGCCAAGAAAAAATCCCTGTTCGATCTCTACGGCATGAAAGAAAAAGGCGAAAAGATCGCCTGGCTTACTTCTTATGATTACCCCACCGCCCAGTTCGCCGAGGCGGCCGGCATGGATATGATCCTGGTCGGCGACAGTCTGGG
>JAISRV010000347.1 GCA_031273445.1 Candidatus Adiutrix sp.
CGTGGGTTTGGGCGAAGCGGGCCCGCCGACAGCTTCGGGTCCATGCCCGGGGCGGCCAAGGCGGTCTTAAGCCTGTGCATGTTTCTGGGCCGGCTGGAATTTTTCACTCTCATGATCCTCTTTTTCCCGGAATTCTGGCGGCGCTGAGACATAATCGCCTATCGGGCCGACGGATTGCGGCGTTTCGGTTTTCGCGGCTTAGGCAACGGCGTAAGCGGCTCTAAAATGCCGTGTGGCCATATCAAATCCCCCTGTGCCCACACCAGACCAGATGGTCATTGACCAGGCCGACAGCCTGCAAATAGCTGTAAACAATCGTGCCGCCGACGAATTTGAAGCCGAGTTTCTTCATATCCCGGCTGATTTTGTCCGCCAGGGGCGAAGTCGCGGGCAGCTGCTCCTGCCGCTCCCAAGCGTTCACAACCGGCTTGCCGTCAACGTAGCCCCAGATGAAATCCGAGAGCGAACCAAGCCGCAGCAACGCCCGCGCGTTCGTGACCGCCGCCCGTATTTTCAGCCGATTGCGGACAAGGCCGGGATTTTGCAGCAGTTCCGCGATTTTGCTCTCGTCATAGGCCGCGACTTTGGCGACGTCAAAGTCGTCGAAGGCCGCCTTGTAGGCCTCGCGTTTGTGCAGTATCGTCCTCCACGACAGCCCCGCCTGCGCCCCTTCGAGCGTCAGCATTTCAAACAGCCTGCGTTCGTCGCGGCAGGGCTTGCCCCACTCGTTATCATGATAATCGCGCATCAGCGCGTCGACTACGTCGCCCCAGGGACAGCGATGAATTTCGCCCATAAACACGACCTCGCTTTCATATGTCCATTTCACGCTTCGACATTATATGACATAACCCGGCAATTGACACGACAATTGACGGGGGCATTACATAATTCCGCGCCCATGCTATAATAAAAGCGACAGGAGGCGATTGTCATGCCCGCGACAATACTTATCAATCCGGCGATGAATGTTTGAGCTCGACCCGAAACTGAATAAACCGCCTGAGGCTTTTTTCCGAAAAGCCCCGGCCGAAACTTACGTCCATCTCATCGGCATCGGCGGCGTGGCCATGACCGCCCTGGCCGGTCTTTTGAAAGACGCGGGCTATCAGGTCAGCGGTTCCGACGCCGGGCTGTACCCGCCGATGAGCGACATTCTCAAAACTCTGGGAGCGCGCCTCTTCGAAGGCTACGGCCCTGAAACCCTGCCGGAGGAATGCGACCTGGCCGTGGTGGGGAACGTCGTCACCAGAGAATTCCCCGTTCTGGCGCGTCTCAAGGGCCTGGGCCTACGGTACCTGTCGCTGCCGCAGACCCTGAATGCGCTGTTTATGAACCGCTCCCGCAACCTCGTCGTCGCCGGCTGCCACGGCAAGACCAGCGCCACGGCCATGGCCGCCAAAATATGGGCCACGGGAGGGCTTAAGCCCGGCTTTCTCATCGGCGGCGCCAGCCTGGACTTTCCCAAACCCTGGCGGCTGGCCGCGGGCGACTGGTTCATTGTCGAAGGCGACGAATATGACAGCGCTTTTTTCGACAAAGTCCCGAAATTCGTTCATTACCGACCGCACACCGTCATTCTGACCTCCGTAGAGTTCGATCACGCCGACATTTATCCGAATCTCGACGCCGTCACGGCCGCCTTCGTCAGGCTGATGAAGCTCATACCGCCCGACGGGCGTCTGATCGCCTGGGGCGACGACGGCCTGACGCGGCGGATAGCCGGCGAAGCCGGGGTCAGGCCGGAATTTTACGGCCTGGGCGAAGACAATGACTGGCGCCTGGTTTCCGTTGCGGCGGAAGGCTTGTCCGTCAATTTTGAACTGACCGGGCCGGGGGCTTTCCAGGCCCGCTTGTCGCTGAACCGCCCGGGGGTGTATAATGCGCTGAACGCGGCCGCGGCCGCGGCCGCGTTCGTGGGTTCGGGAGGCGAGCCCAGGGCGCTTCAGCCGGCTCTGGCTTCTTTCAAAGGGGTCAAACGCCGGCAGGAACACTTGGGCGTTTTCGGCGGCATCGACCTGGTGGACGACTTCGCCCACCACCCCACGGCCGTGGCCAAAACCCTGGAGGCCCTGCGCCTCTCATATCCCGGCCGCCGTCTGACGGCCGCCTTTGAGCCGCGCAGCAACACCAGCCGCCGCGCGGTTTTTCAAAAAGACTACGCCCGGGCCCTGGCTCTGGCCGACCGCGTCTTTCTGCGGCTGCCGAGCGACCCGCTGAAAGCGCCGGAAGGCGACCGGCTGGACGGCCGCCGGCTGGCCGACGACCTGGGCCGCCGGGCCTCTCTGTTCGAAAACGGTCTGGCCTTGGGCGCAGCGCTGGTTCATGAAGCCGCCCCCGGCGACATAGTCGTCGTCATGAGCAACGGCGCCTTTGACGGCCTGACGGAACATCTGAAGGCGAACCTGGGCCGGGCCCATGACTGACGGACTATAGATAATGCTGGAACGACTCAAATATCGCTTTGACGACCCGGCTCTTTTAACCGCCGCCCTGACCCACCGCTCCGCCTCGGCGACCAAAACAGGGCCTGAAGACGAAGCCGGCGAAACCGACAACCAGCGGCTGGAATTTTTAGGCGACGCCGTCTTGGGGCTGATCGTCGGCGAATTTTTATATCACCATGAACCACGGCTGACGGAAGGGGACATGTCCCGCATCCGGGCCGCGCTCGTCTGTGAAACGCGGCTGGCCGAAGTGGCCAGGCGTCTGCGCCTGGGCGAGGCGATCATACTGGGGGCGGGC
>JAISRV010000419.1 GCA_031273445.1 Candidatus Adiutrix sp.
GTTACGCCCCGCCATTTCAGAGGCTGACAGCCGCCTGAATGAAACGGATAGATAAAGAGATTGAAGCGGCCAGGCATAAATGCTATAATTTACAATTACGGTTGATCTTTATCAGAAACAAAACGGCTGCGGCCGCCAAGTTTCGACGGAGAGTACGCGCCCTATGAATCCAGGCGGCGATTTGCTGATAAGCACCCTGGCGGCCGCCAAGCGGAACCGCAAATTAAACGGCCAGTTTAATCTCGTTTTGGCCAGGTCGCGGCTCTCGACTTTGGTTAAGTCCGACGGCCAGACCTACATTGTCGTTATGGAGATCGAAGGCGCCAAGCAAAAATGCCTGGTCTGTTTCAGCAATCAAACCATAGCCGGCCGAACCCTGCGTTACTTTCTGTCGCTGGCGGGCAACGAGGGACGCAAGGCCTATATAAAACCCATGCCGGCCTTAAGACTTTTCTTCTCCGCGGCCATAAACGGCCTGCCCATATACCTTAACCCCAAAAGCCCCCCAGGCGAACAAGTATTTTTCAGCCCGGCCGCCGTCAAAGAATATCTTTTAGGCCCCTGGGCGCTGGATTATTACGGCCGGCAGGACAAAAGCGCCTCAGGCGAAAAAGTTCTGTCCCGCACCCGGCAGGGCCGTAAAACGACGGCCCCTGAAACAGCCTTGACCCCGATCAGCGAGGTCGATTTTGACCGGCCTTTGACCGCTGGTCAAATAGCGGAAATTTTCGGCATAAGCGAAAATCAGGCTGTTCGCAGCCTGACTGAGCTTGATGAAAAGGGCGTGATTGATCTGCAAAGCGTTTCCATAACGCTGCCCATTAAGGGCACGAAAAGAGAGGCCCGATATTTCGAGCCCTATGTGGCTTTTCATCTCGGCTATCAGTTGCCCGGCCTCCGGGGCGACGAATTTAGAAAATGGCATGCCGAAATGCTCTTTTCTTTCTGCATCGAACGCGCCAACGCTGAAACTGAAAACGCGGGCCTTAAAAACCAACTCGAAATGACCCACGACGCCTTGAGCGCCCTAGAAGCGGAGTCGTCGGAAAAAGAACGGGTCATCGAAGCGTTAAAAGCGGAAAACGCGCTTAAAGACGAGACGATCAGGCGCCTTAATCAGGAACTGTCGAACAAAAATAAATATATCGCTGAATTAAACAACGATTTGAAAAATAGCGAAAGCTGGAATTGCCCGGAATCAGTCGAAGAAGCGACCCGGCTGGCTGAAGCCAAATTCAGCTCGCGGCTGATCATCCATGAGCGGGTCTACCAGGGCTTAAAAGATTTTAACCTTAATAACGACCTCAGAGCCGTGCACGAAATCGTGAAAATGTTCACAGCCCTCGCCGGCTGCTTATATGACCTTAAATTCCGCCGGGACGGCTTTTCTGAAGAACAGTTCAGAGACGAAACGGGCCTGACGCTGTCAATGACCGAAAGCAAAGCCAGCAAAAAAGAAAAAGCTGTCGAAGATTCACGAACCTGCTTTTTTAACGGCCGGAAAATTCTGTTTTACCCCCACTTGAAAAAAAACGTGCTCGGCGTTCAAATACGCCTCTATTTCCAATTTCTGGATGACGAAAAGAAAATTATAGTCTGCCACGTCGGCAACCATCTGCCGAACGCCCGAACCAAATACCTCTAACCATGGCGAAGCCCTGGATCCAGGATGCTCCTACATACTGGATCCAGGCGCCTGGTCGTCAGATGTTATGTCAATGCTTCTCAGAAACTTTAGTTTAGAAACTGATCGGATGGCTCCAAGCGATTCATACGATTTGAAGCGGCTTTGAACTATGAAAAGATCTTATATGATGCGGTTAAAGGTGTTTTTGCGGCTGCCCGCGCTGACGGTCCTGATTATGTTTGGCGGCGCGGCCACGGGCTTGGCTGAGGAAAAGAGCAACAGCCTCGGCATGGAATTCGTGCTGATCCCGGCGGGTTCGTTCACTATGGGCGCGGACAAGAATTTTGAGAAGGCTAATGATTGGGAAACGCCGGCCCACCGAGTGACCATCAGCCAGCCTTTTTACCTGGGCAAATACGAAGCGACCCAGAGTCAGTGGGAGGCGGTGACGGGCTACAACCCCAGCTGGTTCAAGGGGCAGAACAACCCGGTAGAGCAGGTTTCATGGGAGGATGTACAGGTCTTCATTGAGAAATTGAACCAGAAGGAGGGAGGGAATAAATATCGCCTGCCGACGGAGGCGGAGTGGGAATACGCGGCCCGGGCGGGGACGACGAACATATATTCGTTTGGGGACGACGCCGAGGCCTTGGGGCGTTATGCCTGGTATGGCGAAGACGCGTATTCAGGTTCGACCCATCCGGTGGGTCAGAAAGAGCCCAACCCCTGGGGTTTGTATGATATGCACGGGAATGTTTGGGAGTGGGTGCAGGACTGGTATGGCGAGAATTATTATGCAGGCAGTCCGGCGACGGATCCGCAGGGTCCGCCCTCAGGCTCGTCCCGGGTTGATCGTGGCGGCGGTTTTAGCAACGACGCCGGGTCCTGCCGGTCGGCGATCCGGCTCGGCGTCACGCCGGTCGGCCGGATCCGCAACCTTGGTTTCCGCTTGGCTTTCTCCCCAGATCAGTAGGAATAAAAGTTAAGGAAGAAGGCTTGGCGAGACGTAGCGGACGGGCGCGCAGCGGAGCGGAGCGACCGGAAGCGCAGGGTTATGAAGTTCGAAGCCCTGGACTTTCTGGCCGGGGTCTTTGTGAGCGACCCGCGTCAGCCGCCGGGAGCCTGACGGCAGAGTTCGTATACCGGCCGCCAGTATTTTTTCCCGCCTTCAGAGAGGCCGGCTGAATCGGAACCCAGAACCCGCACGGGCAGCCCGGGGAACAATGAGCCGGCTTGAGCCCGCCAGTTTTCAGTCTGGCCGTCCGGGGCCGCGATTATAAGCCCATCCGCCGTCGGCCCGTCAAAATCGCCCCCCGCCAGGATGCGCCCGAAACGGGTGATGTTGACGGCCCGGGCGGCCACATCCAGCAACCTCAAATCGACCTGGAGACCCCGATAGTGTTTAAGGGCGGCCAGCCAGCGCAACTGCCGCTCCGGCCCCAGGGCTAAAAAGCGGCCCGAACGCCCTTCCAGCCAGTCGGCCGCTCTCCGCTCCCATTGCCTGGCCGCCGCCGCCTCCTCTTCCGACAGATGAAAATCATTGAGCCAGGCTTGCCCTTTGGTCCGGGCCAACTGTTTCAATTCCTTCAGTCGCTCCCAGAAGCGGGCCGGCGCCGCCAGCCGGGAAAAGCATCGCGGCAGATTTTGGTGGCTGCGGATAATATCGTCATAGCCCAGCCGCCCTTCTTCCCGTAGCTGTCTGAACAGGTCGGAGCCGGTGTAAGGCTGAAAAGCGAACGGCTGAATAGAGGGGAAATGCCCCTCTTTCAACATATTCAAAGTGGCCTGGAAATCCCGTTCATCTTCCGAAGGCGTGCCCAGGATGATGAAGGCCAGCCAGGGGAAGTCATAGTTATGAAACAGCCGGTCCAGCCGTTTGATCTGAGGCACGGTGATGCCTTTGCCGAGGGCCTTCAACACCTTTTGAGACCCGGATTCCACCCCCACCCAGATTTCCTGACAGCCGGCCTGGAGCAGGGTTTCAATGATTTCTTCGTCCTGAAGATTGTCGACCCGGCCGTAGCAGCGGAACTTATAATCATCCTTCAGCTCTTTTAAACGACGGCAAAAGTCGAACACCCGTTCCGGCCGGGCCAGAAAATCGTCGTCAAAGATGGAAAAATGTTGAAAATCATAGCCGTACTTTTTTCTTAAATCGGCCGCTTCCTCAATGACCCGGCCGATGGAGCGGTAACGCGTCGGCCCGGGCCAGATGGTTTTGGCCCCGCAGAAGCGACAGGCTTTAAGGCAGCCCCGGGAGGTGGTCAGCCCGTTTAGCTGAACATCCTTAACTATTCGGCCGCGCTCATAATCAAGCCAGTAATAATCCGGCGAAGCCGGAGGCAGCGCGTCGAGGTCGGCCAGCGGCGGACGCGCGGCGGTGGGGACGAATTTACGGCCGTCATGCCGATAAAGGCCGGCTATGGCTTCAGTCGCCCGGCCGGGGGCCAGCCTTCGCCAGCCATTGTCCCGAAGGGCCTGAACCAGTTCCAGCAAGACGGCTTCGCCCTCGCCGGCCAAGAGATAGTCGACGGCCGGGCAGTCGTCGAAAATGTCGGGGGCGCCCGAAGGGGTCGGCCCGCCGACGGCCGTCAGAGGCCGCAGCCCTTCGGCCTTGAGGGCCGAGGCCAGACGCTTGATGCCGCCCACCGCCAAATCGTGGCAGGAAAAGCCGACCAGCTTCGGGTCGGTCAGCTCAATGAAAGCCAGCGTCTGCGCCCAGACGGGATTGTCGCCGTCCTCGGCATAGTAGTAGTCGTCCGCCCGCCGTCGGCCGTAGCCGGACCAACTGTGAGCGGCGGACTGATAGTCGGGGTAGTAGTTGGCGTTCAGAACCGTTACGGCGAAACCGTGCGCCCGCAAAAAGGCGGCCAGGCTGAAAAGGCCGATGGGAGCGAAGTTGGGCCCAAGGCCGTAAAACAGGCCCGAAGGCGGGTTGATCAGAAGGACATCCGCTTTATCCGGTTTGGGAGTCATGTGAACCAGCCGGCTCGACAATTACATGCCGTATGAATTTTTACGCCTTTTCGAGCTTGAAGCGAGTCGTTTTCGGCTTTATCGACATTCAGCGATGACGCCGCCTCACGAATTATTTCAACATAATCAGAGCGGCTTGGCAAGAGTTTCCTAACTGTTTTCGCCTAATGGAAGCTAAGCAGCATCACGCGCAAGAGGCAGTCGACCGCCAGCTTGGGAAAAGGGGGTTCATCCGGTTAAAGGAAGTGGCCGCCTCGTTTTTGCAACGGTCGTCTTAGGTCGGCGCGGGCGGTTTCCAGTTCGGCGCCGGGCGGAATAGAAATACGCGGCCCGGGCGAGGACGACGAGCGTTTATTCGTTTGGGGACGAGGCCGTGGCTTTGGGCGTTATGCGTGGTATGCTGTGAGATAATAAACCCGTGCCTATGGGCGGAGGGATTTTTAAAGGAAGTGATTATGAAGCCGTCCACCTTTGTCTTTGATGAAATCAAGTTTAACCGCCCTATAGAAAACCTGCTCACGCCGGCGCCCTCTCCCTCGAAAAAACTAACGCCGATCACTGACGATCTTTTAGGCGAGGCCCGCGACATAGCCCGGCCCAAAGCCGCCGTCAAATGCTGTCAGGTGGAAATTATGACCCTTGAGGCGGTCAAGCTGGACGAGGTGGTTTTCCATAGCGAACTGCTGGTCAGCAACTTGACTGGGCTGAAACAGGCTTTCGCCTATATCGCCACGGAAGGGACGGAACTGGCGGCCTGGGCCGACTCGCTGAGCGACGCCAAGAAAATATTGGCCCAGGCCATCCGTTATGCGGCCATGAAACAGGCTGAAAGCCTGGTGGAAGAATATTTGCTGGATATTCGCCAATTGCCGAAAATTGCGGCGATGTGTCCCGGCCCACTGGAACAATGGCCGATTCAGGAACAAGCCCACCTGTTCAAGCTGATGGCGCCCTTGCCTGAACAATTAGGGCTGGTGTTATCGCCCAAGTTCTGGATGGAGCCTGACTACTCCGCTTCAGGGATATTTTTTCAGACGGCCACTGATTATCACAATTGCCGCTTGTGCCTTATGGAACCTTGCCCGTTCAGGCGCTATCCGGGGCCGCAAACCTGACGGGTCACAGGCTAAACGGCCTCTGACGGATAGAGTAAATTTTAGACAAAATTTAGGGTTCTCGTGGTATTTAGAAACAAAATCCTTACGAAAAGCGGAAAAAATTCGATCAATTTGTGCTTGACAATGGCGGCAGAGACACCCCGCTCGGCAGGGCTCTTATTGACGCCGAATATGAAGAACTATCATCCGGAAAGCCTGAATAAATTTTGCCGGAAAGCGATAACCCGCCGCTCAGTTCCACGGTCGATACAAAACCGGCTAGTGTCCTGTTACGTCATTTTTATTGCGCCATTTTCAAGACTACTATAAAGCTCTTGCCCAGGCCCCCTTGCTCTGGCGGCGAAAATGTATTATAATTTGCTAAATTATTGAACGGTTTCCGGCTGGGCCCTTGGCGCGTCAAGACGAAAGCCGCCGGCGGGCGTAACTTTTCAGGCGAATTCAACCAGCCTCGTTCGCGGCCGCCGGAAACTATGTCAGGAATTCAAACATGACTGGAACTTTAAAAAAAAGCCAG
>JAISRV010000033.1 GCA_031273445.1 Candidatus Adiutrix sp.
TATTCGTGCTGATCACGGCGGTGTTCATCTGTCTGTGGAGCTACGATTTGATAGCCTGGGCGGTTCAGAAAAAAACCGCTCTTCCGGCCACGCGCATCCCTTCATGGGTTCCGCAAAGCGCCTTTCTGTCGTCCACCGTCCTTTTTGTTTTTTATTTTTTGCGCGACGCCTTGAAAGACGCCATCGGGCTCATTGAGGTCTTCAAAAACGGCGCCGCGCCCCGGCCGGAGGTCTAAGATGGAAGCAGCCCTTTGCTTCGCCCTGTTGATCGTGATGATGCTGATCGGCGTTCCCATCGCCTTTTCCTTCGCCGCCATGACCTTTGCGCTGGCCATGTGCTACGGCATCGACATGTCCACGATCATCACCACTGGATTCTGGTCCATCAATTCCATTATTCTGCTGGCCCTGCCGCTGTTCATCATGGCCGGATACATCATGGAGAGAGGCGGCATCGCCGGAAGCCTGGTGACCTTCGTCAACGCTTATGTCGGCCGCATACGCGGCGGCCTGGGCTCTTCGATGGTGGTCAGTTCGGCCATCTTCGGGGCCATATCGGGTTCGTCCTCCGGGGCCATCGCCTCCATAGGCACGATCATGATTCCGCCCATGGAGGCCAAAGGGTATCCGCGCGCCTATTCCAGCGCCCTGTGCAGCGCCTCCTCAGTGCTGGGCCTGTTGATTCCTCCCAGTCTGACCATGATTCATTTCGCCGTCGTCACCCGCCAGTCGGTCGCGGCCTGTTTTTTGTCCACGCTGATTCCCGGTTTGCTCCTGGCCTTTCTCTATATCGTAATCAACACGGTCATGGCCAAGCGCATGAATCTGGCCGTCGAACCGCCGCTGCCCTTTAAAGAGAGTTTGAGAAAAAAGAGCCGGGCCACCCGGAAGGCTCTGCCGGCTCTGATGCTGCCGGTCATTATTCTGGGCGGCATCTACGGCGGCTTCTTCACCCCGACCGAAGCGGCGGCCGTGGCCTTCGTCTACGCCGTGCCGGTTGGTTTCCTGATCTACAAAGAGCTGACCCTGAAAGTATATTGCCGGGCCATGGTCGAAGCGGCGGCCACCACGGGCTCAGTGGTCATAATTCTCATCTTTTCCTTCGCCGCCAGCCGGATCATGACTTTGGAAGCCATCCCTCAGCAGCTGGCCGAAGTTCTGCTGGACGCCTTTCACGACAAATACGTCATTCTGCTGGTGGTCAACCTGCTCTTGATTTTCCTCGGCATGCTCATCGACGACATGAGCGTCACCGCCATCATGTCGCCCATGCTCCTGCCGGCCATGATGGAGATCGGCGTTCATCCGATCCATTTCGCCGCCCTCGTGGGCGCCAACACCATTATCGGCTTCAATTCGCCGCCGGTGGCCTTTGGCCTGTATGTGGCCTGCCGCATCGGCAAGGTGGGCATGCATGAAATAATCAGACCCATCATGGTTTTTCTGATCTTCGCCTGTATTCCGGTGATGCTGGCGACCACATATTTTGAGCCGCTGTCGCTGTGGCTGCCGACGCTTTTAGGCTATGTGAAATAATGACGAGGTCCAAGGCATGAACAATTCAAGCATATTCAACGAGGTTTTCGGCCCGGTCATGGTCGGCCCGTCCAGTTCCCACACCGCCGGCCCGGCCCGCATCGGCAAAATGTGCCGCCAGATTCTGCCTGACGAGGCCGCGGAAATCGATATAAGCTTCGACCGCCAGGGCTCGTTTGCGGCCACCTATGAGGCGCAGGGGTCGAACTACGGCTTCATAGGCGGCATTCTGGGCCTTGACGTCGGCGATGAAGGGATTCGGCGAAGCCTCCGCCTGGCTGTCGAAAAAGGCGTCAAATTTCAATTCAACATAATTGACGTCAAAGGCGAGAAGCATCCCAATTTCGCGGCCGTCAAGATCACCGCCAGGAACGGATTCGTGCTGGAGGCGGAGGCCGCTTCCACCGGCGGGGGCATGTTCGAAATAACCAGGCTTCAGGGCTGCGCGGTTTCTCTTAAAGGCGACTGCCATGAATATCTGCTGTTCCGCGAAGAGGCCGAAAGTCTGGCCGGGGCCGCTTACGCGCCCCTGGCCGACAGCGGCGTCGGCTTTGAAATTCGCAGCTCGGCCGGTCTTTTGAACATCAAAACCGATCAGCTTTGTCCGGATCTTGAAGCCGCTCTTTCAAAAGCATTGGGCCAAACTTTGCTGCATCTGGACCCGGTTTTGCCGGTGGTCAAAAAAATGAAGGCGGCGCTCCCTTTCGTCATTGCCGCTGAAGCCCTGGAATACGCCAGGCTGGAGAACATCGCCGAACCCTGGCGCCTGGCCGTGGCTTACGAGTCGGCCCTGAGCGGCCAGGGCGAAGCGGAAATTCTGAAGATGATGCGCTCAATCGCCGCGGTCATGCGCCGTTCAGCCGGCAAAGGGCTTGAGGGCGGCTACAGGCAACGCGGCTTCCTGCCGCCCCAAAGCCCTGTAATGCGCCAGACTCTTGAAAAAGGCCAGGCGCCTCAGATCAATCTTGGCGTATTGAACAAAGCGGCTCTGTGGTCGTGCGCGGTTCTGGATTACGACATCTGCCTTGGCCTGGTGGCGGCCGCTCCAACGGGCGGCTCCAGCGGCGTT
>JAISRV010000246.1 GCA_031273445.1 Candidatus Adiutrix sp.
CCGAGCCGGTGGATTGGTGAATGACGTTGATCTTCATCTCCGAAGTGGACAGATTCATAACCGCGTCGACAATCGCCTCCAGAGAACCCTGCACGTCGGTTTTTACGATAAGATTAAGACCCTTGACCGCCCCGGCTTTAATATTGTCGAAGAGGTTCTCCAGGGTCAGTTTGGAAGTCTGGGTCAATTCGCTTTCACGCTGACGCAGCAGACGGTGCTGGCTGACCTGGCGGGCCTGTTTTTCGTCCGCCAGCACGATAAACTCGTCGCCGGCCTGCGGCACTCCGGAAATGCCCTGCACTTCGACAGGTATGGCCGGTCCGGCCTCAGCCACACGCTCTCCCTGATCATCCAGCATGGCCCGTATGCGCCCGTAAAAGACGCCGCAGACATAAGCGTCGCCCTGCTTCAGCAAACCTTCCTGAACCAGGACCGTCGCCACCGGCCCGCGGCCCTTGTCGAGGCGGGCTTCGATGATGCGGCCTTTGGCCGGCCCGTCCGGACGGGCCTTGCGCTCAAGGATGTCGGCCTGCAGTAGGATTATGTCTAAAAGATCGCCGACGCCCTGCCCGCTTTTGGCTGAAATTTCCACAAAGACGGTGTCGCCGCCCCATGATTCCGGCGCCAGCCCTATTTCCGCCATTTCACGGCGCACTTTTTCGACATCGGCGCCGGGCTTGTCTATTTTGTTGATGGCCACAACAATGGGCACCCCGGCCGCCTTGGCGTGGTCGGCGGCTTCGCGGGTCTGGGGCATGACGCCGTCGTCGGCGGCCACGATCAGAATGACGATATCCGTCACCTGGGCGCCGCGGGAACGCATGGCCGTAAAGGCTTCATGGCCGGGAGTATCAAGGAAGGTTATGTTGCGGCCGCCCGCGCGGACATGGTAGGCGCCGATATGCTGGGTTATGCCGCCGGCTTCGCCGCTCTGAATGTTGGTTTTGCGGATATAGTCCAGAAGAGTGGTCTTGCCGTGGTCGACATGGCCCATGATGGTGACCACCGGCGGACGCGTCGACTCGGGCGAGGCGTTGCCGTAATCGACCTGCATAATATTGTCCTCGTCAAAGGAGGACCTTTCGACTTCATAACCGAATTCCGCGGAAACAAGAGTGGCGGTGTCGAAATCCAGAGCCTGGTTCAAACTGGTCACCACGCCCATGCTCATGAGCTTTTTAATGATGTCGCCGACTTTTATGGAAAGGCGGTGGGCCAGTTCGGAAACGGTTATGACCTCGTCGACCTTGATTCTGCGCTTTATGGCCTTGGGCACCGTAATTTCCGTCTTGGACTTGGTTTTTTTGACGTTTTTGTTGCGGCGGCGAACACGTTCCCAATCGCCTTCGGAATACAGATCCGTCCTCTCCACCACGTCGCGGCGGCGAGCGGCCTTGCCGGCGGTCTGGCTTTCGTCGCCTTCAAAGCGGGCGCCGCCGCCATGGGTCTTCTTTTTTTTGTCGCGACGCCGAGCTTCCGTTTCAGACGGAACCGGAGCAACCGCCAGGGCCGCCGGGTCAGACCGGCGCGCATCAGGCCGCGGCGTCCGCGCGGCCTCCCCGCCCGGTCTTTTAGCCGTCCAGTCGGCGCCGCCGCCTTCGGCGCCGCCGGGGCGGCGCGGGAACCCGCCGCCCGAACGGGGGCCGCCGCCGGCGTCTTTCCAGCTGGGCTTTGAGCCTACGACCTTGGCCGCCTCAAAACCGCTCCTGGGCTGGCTTGCGCCCCTGGCCTGGGACTCGCCGCTTAACTCGCGCGTGATCTTCCGCGGCGCCGCCGGCGTAACCGGGGCGCCCTGCTGCTGCGGCAAAGCGGGTCTGACTTTATCCGGCTTAAGCGGCGTCGAAGCCGGCGCGACCCTGGCCGCGGCGGAGCCGGTTTTCACGTCTGAAGACGCGCGGGCGGAGGTAGGCGGCGTCAACGTCTGCTCTTCCGACACGGCCGGCGCCTTGTCCAGGCCGGGCGAAAGTTTCAAAAAATCAGGAGTCGCTCTAGTCTGTAGTGGTTTACTGCCAATAATTGTCGCAGACACGTTGTTCTTGACCTTAGCATCCTTTACGCGGGACGAAGGGGCCGCGGCGACAGTCGCCTCCGCGAACCCGGCGGGTTTGGAAATGACGGCGGCGGAATCCGGCCCCGGTTTAACCGCAGTTATTTCAGGCGCGTCCTCAGTCGCGCCCGGCGAACCGGCGTCATCATCATTAGCGGCCGTTTTAACTTCTATTTCGGCCTCATCCATGGGCTCGGCCGCGCTCTTTTTGCGGCGGCGCACCACTTGCGGCGACGACGAAGCGTCGCCGCCGACAGGCCGCTCCAGACGGCGGCCGACTTCCTCAATCATATATTCTTCAAGGCCGCTGGAAGCGACCAGCTTAACCCCAGGCAAAAGCTTCCATTCCGTTATTTTCTGAATCAGCTCCGCGCTGGTCAACGACAATTCCTTGGCCAGTTCATGAATCCTCTTTTTGCCCATCCCGATGTTACCTTTGCTTATGATATCCAGTAAGTCCTGAAACAATGCGAAATGCCCTGATTCAGATACGTAATTTCATGAAATCAGCGGGGGCTGGAGGCCGGCGCTTCGGTTTTTGCATCATGCCTGGCAAGGCCTGGCTTCACATTGAATTTTCGCCGTCATCCGGCTCAAGACTTAAAGCGTCAATTATCACCGGGCGCTTGAAAGCCCTGGCCACGGCGTTTCTTTTGAGCGCGGCGGCCAGACAGCCGGGCCGATCGGCGCATAGCCAAGCGCCGCGGCCGCCCAAATTTCGTCGGCGATCCCAAACCACCCGACTTTCTCCCTGATCAGAAGCCGTCAACGCCAGCCGCGCCAATTGAGACTGGGGTTTTTTGGCGCGGCACCCAAGGCAGGTGCGTTCAGGTCGGCCGCCGCCGTCAGTCTTGGCCGCCATGGATTAAATCACTCCGCCTCGGCCGCCGGGTTATCCGGCAAGTCAGCCGCCCCGGCAGACAGGCTTTTCTCGTTTTCCGTCGAAGATTCGGCAAAAGAACCCGCGCCTGATTCCCCTGAGTCATATGAAGCCGCGATATCCGCCGCCGCCGCTTCAGATTCGGAAACCGAAGGCATAGCCATAATTTCCTTGGCCATCAGTTCACGAGCTTCTTCAACCGCATCTTCTTCAGCCAGATTTTCCAGATAGAGCTTGGCCGCGCCGACCACCTGGACGGCCTTGGCCTCATCCTGCAGAGCGGCGGCCACGGCCGCTTCGCCGGCGGCGGCAATATCCCTGGCCGATCCGTAGCCGGCCTCAAATAACGCGTCGGCCGTGGATTCGCTGACGCCGGGCAAACGAATAAGAGACTGATAACCGTCTTTAAGAGAACGCTGATATTTCGATTCGCTTTTCACGTCAATACGCCAGCTCACCAATCTGGAAGCCAGCCTGACGTTCTGGCCTTTGCGGCCTATGGCCAGAGAAAGCTGCTCGTCAGGAACCACCACTTCCAGTGAACGGTTTTCTTCGTCCACGACCACTCGGATGACTCCGGCCGGGGCCAAGGCGCTGGCCACATAATGGGCGATATCGGAACTAAAGGGAATTATGTCTATTTTTTCGCCTTTCAACTCCTGCACCACCCCTTGCACTCTGGAACCGCGCATGCCCACGCAAGCGCCTACGGGATCAATGTCCTGGTCTTCAGTGGCGACTGATATCTTGGAGCGGCTGCCGGGCTCGCGGGCGACAGAGACTATCTTGACTATGCCTTCCGCTATTTCAGGAACTTCCGCGGCAAAGAGGGCCGCCAGGAAGTCTGGATGTGTGCGGGAAAGAATTATCTGGGGGCCGCGGCTGACGAGTTTGGCGTCGATGACCAGAGCCCGCAGACGGTCGCCGCGTCGATAATAAGTTTCGCGCGGAATCTGCTCCGACGAAGGCAAAAGCGCTTCGGCCCGTCCAAGGTTCAGAACAATGTTGCCTTTATCGACTCTTTGCACTATGCCGCTGATTATTTCTCCCACCCGATCTTTGTAATCGTCGAAAATGAGGTCTCTTTCCGCGTCCTTCATGCGCTGGATAATAACCTGCTTGGCCGATTGGGCGGCAATTCGGCCAAAGGCCGCGGTGTCCAATTTGACGCCGAGCTCCTCGCCCACGGAAGATTCAGGGTCGAGCTTTTTCGCTTCCGACAGGGAAATCTGGGTGTCCGGCTCGGTCACTTCTTCAACTACTTCTTTGAACTGAAAAACGTCGATTTCACCCGTATCGTCGCTATAGGCGACTTCAAAGTTGTCGCTCATGCCGTATTTGCGTTTAACCGCCGAGCGAATAGCTTCTTCAAGGGTGTTGATCAGAACGGACTTGTCGATGCCTCTGTCGCGGCTAACCTGTTCTATAATGCGTTTTAGTTCGTTGTTGTTCATGAATTATTCCTACTAAACGAAAGTTATTCAGCCTTCCCCGCCTCACCTGACGCGGCGGCAAAAACATCATCAAGCGACAGGCAACCACGGCATCACAAATGAAGCTCAGCCTTTCGCCGGCAGTCACGATGAAAAGGTCGCCTGACTCGTCTTCAGCCAAACGGGCTTTTAAGCGTTAAATTCCTGTCGCCAACCCGCAGTTTCATGCGCGCCAGGCGCCCGCGGCATCTGGATATAGTCCGCGCGCCTGACCAGAGGACGATCCAGACCAGGCGAAGAAACTTCCAGAGCATATTCGGCCAAATCGCCGTCAATATAAAAAATAAAGCGGGCAGAGGCCCACTTAAAAAGTGTTTAAAAAACGACAAAATAGGGAAGCCGTCCAAATACGGCGACGCCTCAGGCGCCTGTTCCCGCCAGACAATGTTTTCGAAAATATCCGAAAACGTTTATAAAAATGGAGCGGGCAACGGGGTTCGAACCCGCGACCCCAAGCTTGGGAAGCTCGTACTCTACCAACTGAGCTATGCCCGCTCAATTTTTCAGTTTTCCTCAAAGGAAAAATGGCCCTGTTAAAGACCACTTGTGGAAGTATATCCGCCCTGATAAAACTTGTCAAGCTTTTTTGTCGAAATTCATTTATTATAGTCGCCTGGCCGACGACGGCGGTCAGCCGTCGCGCCTGACTCTGCCGGCTTCTTCAACTGTGGGCTGAACCGCCCAAGGCGGAGATGAAAGTTTGAAATCAGCGGCGATTTTCCTGCCTACGGCTTCAGCCTCGTCTTTCGTCTCAAAAAATCCCACCCGGATCCGGTAATGAGGTTTCCCGTCAATGACCGTCTCATAAGTGTAAATCTGTCCGCCCACGTCACGCCCAAGAATATTGGACAATATACGCATAGACTCATTGGCGTTAGTGGTAGAGGCAATATTGACGGCCCATAGTTTAGAAATTTCCAATGCTCTGGGCGTTGCCGCTTCAGGCGCCGCGACCTTGGGTTCAGCCGCTTCAGACGCCGCGGCCTTGGGTTCAGCCGCTTCGGCCGCCGCGGCCTTGGGTTCAGCCGCTTCGGTTGCGCGGGTTTGGGCTTGAGGCGCTATTTTTTCGACCTCGGCCGACTGGGCTCCAGCGCCCTTGGGTTTGGCGGCTTTGGCTTCTGATTTTTTAACAATGGCCGGTCTAGGCGCGCCTGCCTCCATCTCTTCGTCCGCCCCAGCGGGCTCCAGAGCAGCGGCGGCCGCCGCCGTTGAAAGGCTATCGCTCATATCGGGCTCATCAGCCGCATACATTTCCGGAGTAGGAGAAAAGTCGACCGCGTCAGGCGCTTTTTCCATGAGGCCGGGGAGTCTGGGCGCGGGCGCGTCGGCGCCGTTAGCGGCTACGACCGGCGGAGCGACAGGCAAGGCGATTTCAGTTTCCGCAAACCTTTTAGTCAACCCATACCAAGTCAAAACCAATACCGCCGCCGCGACCAGCACTCCCAGCCAAATTTTCCAGGAGCCCGCAGAGACCGCCTTCTTGGGCGGCTGTTGAGGGATGGACTTTTTTTGAGATTGAAATTCAGGCTCCACAAAAGAACCTATTTCAAACCGTTCCCCCTCGTCTTCGTCAAAAACAAAAGAACGGACTTCAGCGTCCTGGTCGGATTTGTTCTTTTCGTTGTCGTCATCACGCGAATACATGATTCCTCGCCTACTTTAAATTTAATGCCGCCGCCTGAAAACTGTTGGAACGTACGGTTAATTCCGTCTCTCAAAACAGGTCGGAATTAACCGCCATAAATTTTCTTGAAAATACGATTTTCAAGAAAATTATACAGTCGCACTGCCGGCCAGTCGCTTTCGCGCCTGGTTAGCGGCCTTAATTGGATTTGAGGTCTGCGGCCGGCGCCGCGGTTTCGCCGCCGGCCGCCTCTTCCGCAGCTTGCTCATCCGTCTCGACGGCAGCGGCAACGCCGGTCGTCACAGCCGCCGCCTCTTCCGCAGCCGCCAAAATATCCGGCAACATCGCCGGCATGGGGAAAGCCGTCGGTTCGCCTTTTAGTTCCGCCAGTTTATAGTTGGCCAGATAGGCGAGGGCGGCTCGAGGAAACTCCGCCAGCAGCCCTTCATAAATAGAAATCGCCCCGGCCTTGTCGCCCAAAGCCGATTTGAGTCGCCCCAACGACAGAAGCACGTCGACTTTCATATCTTCCTGAAGAGCGTCGGTCTTTAAAAAAGCTTCATAAGCCGCGGCCGCTCTGTCGTAGTTTTTTGCCGTCTCGTACAGCCCGGCCAAATTATGCAGCATCAGAGGCTTTAGCGACATTTCGGCCGGAGTGAGGGTTCGGAGCATTTCTTCGGATATGGCAATGGCCTTTTCATAGTCTTTCTCGAAAGAATAAAGGCCGATAAGGGTAAAAGAGGCCATCCGCGCGGCTTTAAGGCCGGCCCGCTCCCGGCGGACCTGCTCCATGCGCGCAGAGGCCGCCTTCAGGTCTCCGGCGGCGGTCATAAGTTCCAAAGCCTCCTCATAGGCCGCGGCGGCCTTGTTTTCCGCCGATTGTCGGTAATTGTAAAAAAGAGCCAGGCCAATAACGATCAAGGCCGCGGCTGAACCTATGACGGCCAGAGTGCGGGTATGGCGGAGAAAGTATTCATAGAACCTCTCGGATGTAGTCAAAAACACGTCTTTTTCCTTCAAGAGATCCTTGATGGGGGCCTGGTCGGCCTTCTTTTGACCTTTGCTCATTATATGCTTCCCGTTTTAAATAAGGTAAAAGCGGCTATGCCGCTGAATCAACCATATAAAATAGCCCAATTTTATCTTAAATGCAAGATAAAATCAAGGCGCCAATAAAACATTGACAAGCAATTTTAAATTATCTATTATTTAAATAGGTTAATTTTGATATTCAGGAGGGCGACATGAGGCGAGCTTTAATGCTGCATGCCGATGGCTTTGAAGAAATTGAAGGCATTACCCAGTTTGATTATCTGCGCCGCGCGGGAATTTCGGGAAATGTCGTCGCCGCCATATGCGCCTCGCCGGCGGACAAATCGAAACGGCTATTGAACCCGTCGCTTCGCTCCGTCGCCTCTCTCAGGGGCGACCGCTTTTTAAAAATATTCGCCTACACTCGAGAACTACTGACTGTCAGCCCCTGAAATGGCCGGAGGAACCAACATTGCGCGGGATCAATGAGCTGATTGACGACATGATCAAGGCGGTCAACGGCATAAGCCCCTCGCTCGGCCTGGGCGAAGAGGGAGAAAAAGCCGCCCTCCTTCTGGCTCTGCTGAAAGACCGCCTGAAGCATCCTGACGGACCTTTGGCCGTGGTCATGTGCGGCCCCACCGGCGCGGGCAAATCGCACCTCTTCAATTTTCTGGTCGGAGAAGACATCAGCCCTTCCAGCTACAAGCGCCCCAGCACCGTGGCCCCGGTTTTGGCCGCATCGCCGGAAACATCCTCAGCCGTGAATAAAGCCGATTTTTTGCCCGATTATAAAAAGATAGCGACAAAGAGCCCGATTTCGTTTGAAATCGGCGATGACCGCCGTCTGTATACGGCCGAAGTCAAAACGCCCCCCTGGGGCTGGCCGCCTGAACTGGCCCTGATTGACGCCCCCGACTTCGACAGCGTTATGGAGAAAAATCAAAGCCAGGCCACGGACATGGCCCGCCGCGCCGATGCCGTCATTTTAGTGGCGCATCAGGCCAAATACGCCGACCAGAGCGCCTGGGATTTTCTGGAGGAAGAAAAAAAGCGCGACCGGCCTCTCTTGGTTATTTTAAATCGCGTCACGGCCGAAGCCGTCGAGGCTGATTTCTCCGCCCGGCTTGAGGCCCTGAACATTAAGGCCGCCCTCTTGACCTGGCCGGAAGAAGGCGCCGCGGAGCAGACTCCGGTCAATGCGGCCCGCGGCGAATTGACGCGGTGGCTGACCGGACTTTCCGCCAGAAGCCGGGAGATTACAGCGGAAAACGGCCGAAGAGAAACCGCTCGCCTCGGCGAACTGATGCGCGGCGAAATAATTTCTCGGCTGACCGCGAGAGAAAACGAACTGACGCGTCGGCTCGGCGACGTGCGCCGCCTGACCGCGGAATGGACGGCCAACCCGCAAAAACATCTGTCGCTGAATCTGCCGGGCGAAATGAAAGAAGCTCTAATGAAAAATCTGGGCGAGACAGTGCGGCGCTCCGACCTATGGGCCGGGCCGCGTCGCGTCATCTCCCGCCCCTTTGCCCTGGTCGGCGAGCAGCTGAAAAAATTATTCAACGACGACCCCAAAGCGGCTTCTAACCTGGCCGACG
>JAISRV010000255.1 GCA_031273445.1 Candidatus Adiutrix sp.
CCGAGCCCGGCGAAAAGGCTCTCTATGCGCGGCGGTATGTAGCTCAAATCAAGGCTGCGGAACATAATTTGAAACTCGACGCCTTCGACCATGTCTGGCTCGAACATGACGATGCCGTCACGTTCTCGGTCGATGGCCAGGCACAGGCGGCTGGCGTAGTTTTTCTCATCGAAGTCATCCCATTTCCCCCCCTGGTTGACGCCGAAAATAAGGAAAAAGGCGTAACTCTCCGGCGGAATCAGCGACCCCAGCAGCTCGTCGACGAATTTAAGGGCCGGCCGGCCGTTGATCTCCAGAATGGTTTGCCGGTCGGCCTTGGTCACGGTATAGTAGCCGGTCGCCGGCAGACACCCGTGCATGATCGTGCTGTCGATGCGCACCTCAGGGCCGAAGACCAGGGCCAGGACCTGGTGGGCGGCCACGTCGTCGCCGATCCACTGCATGGTCGGGGAGCAGGTATAGTCGCCCATCAACCCGGCCCCGACCAGATCGGGCAGAAAACCCAGGCTGTCTTCCAGGCCGGCCAGAAGAGGGGTGGCCATAAGCATGCGCACGCCGCCCCCGGTCGCGTCGATGGCGTCATAGAAAAGCGCCGCCTGCGACGAGGGGCTCAGGCCCAGGGCGGCCAGTTTCACGCCCAGCCGCCGGCCCGTTTCCCGCTCTCCGCCGGCCAATTCGCCTTCGACGACGATTTCGCAGCCGACCCCCTCCAGCCAGATGGCGGCCAGTATGATCTGGTCGCCCGCATAGCCGTAATGGTCATTGGAAATGGCGCCGACGGCCGCGCCGCCGACGATGGGCGTCGCGGGGCCGACCACGGAAATAACCGCGTCCCGCAAGAGCCGGGCATCGTGCCTGGCGGTGGCGAACAAGAGCGCCAAATCGCAAGGCTTCTCCTGCCCGGCCTGTTTGAGGGCGTTCATAGCCGCCTGCATGCCGCCCATGGTCGTATCGGGATTTTCGCTGTAACCTACGCCAACGCGCATATTCCCTCGTGCTTTAAGTTATCGAGCAAGCCGGATTTCAATCCCTGAAATGGCGGGGCATAATGAACGGAACAAATGAGCGATGAGACAAAAATGTGATTTTTGTCCAGCGAGGGGCCTTTTAGGCGCGTCAACCAGTCGCTTCACTCCGTCGCCCCTCGCTGCCGCCGGCTTTCAATTGCTATCCAGCGTTTTTTATGTTACATTATATTAATGTTTAAGTTATGTTACTAATAATCGGCCTGTATTGCAAGGCCGTTTAAATTACGCGCCGCTGGAAAATTCTCCTGAAGGGCGCAATCCGCCCGGTTCCCATCCGCCGGGACGGAGTCAATCGGCGGGTGGGAACCGGTTGTTGATTGAAAGATGATTGAAAATAAAGAAAGAAACATGAACAGCACGGAACTTTTCGACATTTTGCAACGAAAGGCCGCAACGCTGAAACCGGAAGCCTCGCTTACGGCCACCATACTTTTTGAACTGACGGGCGACGACGGCGCTCTGTGGCGTGGGCGCGTTGAAGGCGGCCGGGCCGAACTTGCCGCCGGGGCGCCGGCCGACCCGGACATAACCGTCACCGCGGCCACGGAAACGGCTGTCGGCCTTTTTCAAAAGACCGTCAACCCTGTGGCCGCGTTCATGGCGGGCAAAATAAAAGTCAAAGGCGACGTCAGGCTGATCGGCCTGATAAAAGACTTGTTGTCCGGTTCGCCCCGAGATTAATTAAATAATCGGCTTGGCTGTCTGTTCTCCGGGGGCGACCGCTTTTTTAAAAAATATTCGCCTACATTGAGAACCGATGGCGGCCGGCCGACCCGGGTCACTTCAATTCGGTCATTGAGCCGACCAGGGTTCCCTGGTCGTATTCGGCGGCGTATCTTTTGCCGTCTGGTTTCGTGACCAGGCCTCGGCCATGACGCTGGTCATCGCTGAATTCCCCTTCGTATTTCTCCCCATCGGCGAAAACATAGACGCCCCGGCCGTCGAACTTGCCGTCCCTGTATTCCCCCTCGTAGCTGTCCCCGTTGGCGAAAATACAGAAACCCTGGCCATGACGCAGGCCGTTTCTGAATTCGCCTTCGTATTTCTCCCCGCTGGCGAAAACATAGAGGCCCTGGCCGTCGAACTTGTCGTCTCTAAATTGCCCTTCGTATCTATCGCCATTGGCGGCCGTATAGCGGCCCCGGCCATCGAATTTGCCGTCCTTGAATTCTCCTGCGTAGCCATCGCCGCTGGCATGGGTATAGACGCCCTGCCCATGGGGTTTGCCGTCCCTGAATTCCCCTTCGTATCTGTCGCCATAGGAGAAGACATAGAGGCCCCGGCCATGGGGCTGGTCGCCCTTGAGTTCCCCTTCGTATCTGTCGCCGTCAGAAAAAGTCAAAGTTCCCCGGCTTTGGCCTTCAGCCGGTGTTTGCAACCCCAGGCAGAGCCCTAAAACAATTGAAGCCACAGAGATGAAACGCTGAAGCGACGTCATTTGGAAAGTCCTCCTGGATTTGTAAAATGTCGTTCGGCGGCGGCCCGCTTCAGGCGCGCCTTTGTAGGAGCCGAAGGATGATTTTATTATATCATATTTAACCACGTTGGAAGCCGTTTTTACCGCCGCGCGCCAGGCGGGCTTGGGCCGACCGGCGGCGGCGCGGCGGCGGGCCGATAAATTCTTCGCCTTATGAACAGGAGGCGAAGCCTCCGACGGGCGCGAGCCAAAGGGCATATGTGACTATTTTTTTATTGACAAAAGCGCGACCCGGAGAATATAGTTATATAGCTATGTATGTAGTTTTGAATGAAGCTTTATCCGGCCGCCTGGCCTGGCGGCCGCCAGGCCAGGAGTAAACAGTTATGACGCGCCCTGATTATCAACCTTTAACCCAGGCTTCCCGGGTGTTGAAGCTTGAAACCATCTCCAGGCTGTGCAAATGCCCGTCGCTGAACCGGCGGGGGCTGAGCATTCTGGATTATTTGGCCGCTTCCGAGCCGGAAAGGCTGAAGGAGCTGGAAGCCGCCCCCAACGGCTCGGCCCGTCTGGCCATACGCCTTTTGGACTTGCAGGGGCAAATCGACCGCATTCTGGGCAGCCCGGAAGAGCATGGCTCGCTGGCGACGGCGGAGGCGGCGCATGAACTTTTGAAAATGAATGAGGTGACGGTCGGCCTGTAAGCGAAGCCCGAGACGGAAAAACAAAAGAGACCCTCTCGCCGGGAGGGGCCTCTTTTTTCATGGCGGCGGCCTGAGGGGCGGCCCGGCTTAAATGTAGTTGAGCAGGCTGAGCTTGTTGGTCAGGCCCGTCGCGCCCAGGCAGGCTTCATAGACGGTCTGGGCGTTTTTCAGGTCGGTGATGAGTTTGGCGAAGTCGGCGTC
>JAISRV010000264.1 GCA_031273445.1 Candidatus Adiutrix sp.
GCTCATCTCCCCGTGGGCCAGAATAGAGATCAAAACCAGCCGCTGACTGATGGACTTGTCGCCCGGAGGCGTGAATTCGCCGCGAAGAGCCATGTTTATTCCCTCCGGTTTTTTCGCCCGCTTTCAAGTCAATGACTCGGCAGGCGCGGCCCCGCGGCGGGATGACCTCTGAAATACACGGGGCGAAAACAACACGGCCCCTTATTTAGGGGCACATTAGTTAGGAACCAATGATACCATACTGCCCACTGAAAAACAAATGCCCCTGAATTTCGTCAGGGCCCTCGGGGCCGTCTACGGCCGGACGACCACGAAGGCGGGGCGCCGAATCGAAACGAAAAATATTTTATAGGGAGATCAACGCCGAGAAGACGGCATAATTTTTCTTAAACGAGGAAATATAGAGACTTATTTTGAACCATTACGGTCATTACGGTATGGGTTATAGGCATTCCCGCCGACGACAGTCGACGAAAGGTTAATTCCGGCCCCATTTTTGTAAGGACGGAATTAACCGCACAGTCCACTATGCCTGGCCAAGCGCCGTCAAAAGGTTACTTAACATCTCTTCGGCGTCGCTCACGGCCCCAAAGTCGGATATGGCGAAAACAGGCGCGTCCGGGTCTTTATTGACGGAGATGATCAGCCTGGAACCACTCATGCCCGCCGTGTACTGCACAGAGCCGGAAATGCCGAAGTTCAAAATGCACTTCGGCTTAACCGTTTTGCCGCTCTGACCTATCAGCTGGTCTTGGCTGAAGCGCCCGTCTTCTGTTAAAGGGCGGGTAACGGCCACCACGCCCCTGACAAGTTCAGCCAATTTTTTTGCGAGACAAACGGCTTGCTCTGAAGCCGCTCCCCGGCCAAGGGCCACGATGAAGTCGGCGGCGGCGATATCCTTATCAGACGCGGTCAGCGGTTTGCGTCCGATGACCCGGTAATCGTCGTCTTCGGTTATTTCGATCATTTCTCGGATGACGTCTGTTCCTCTCCAAGCCTCCTCAAGGGGTTGAAACACTCCGGGGCGCACTGTGGCCATCTGCGGGCGGCCGCGCGGGCAGACGATATCACACATGACATCGTCGCCGTACGATGGTTTGGTTTGCGCCAAAAGCCCATTTTGGTCAATACGCAAAGCCAGGCAGTCAGAGGTCAGACCGGTCCAAAGTTTGGCCTGAAGCCGCGGCGCCAGATCTCGTCCCTGGGCGGTGGCCCCAAACAGGAAAATTGAAGGTCGATGACGCAACGCCAAATCTTTCAACATGCTGGCGAAAGGAACCGGTTTGTATTCGCCCAAACCCTTGGAATCCGCCCAAATCACTAAATCCGCCCCCCTGCGCAACAGAATTCGGGCGCATTCCTCGCTCCCTCCCGGCAGCACGGCGACCGCCAGTTCGCCGGTTACGGCGGCCAGTCGTCTGGCCTGGCCCAACAACTCGAAGACCACCGGCGCCGGTTCTCCGTCATGCAACTCGCAATATACCCAAATATTTTTATGCCCGGTCATGAAAGAACCCTCAGATAACGTTTCGTTGAGTCAATATTTCCGCAATTTTAGCGGCGATGCGAACGGAGCTTTCGCCTGGAGAGCCTATCATCAGCGCGGTTTTATCCGGTTTATGGGGTCTGAACAGCTTCACGACCTCAGTCCGCGAACCAGCCAGACCGATTTTGTCCCCTTCGCATTCCAAATACGTTTCGTTGAACACCTCAATATTGGCCCTAGCCGCTTTCATGATGTCCACAGGCCGGGGATAGCGGGGAGTGTTCAAGGCCGAGGTCACGGCGACCAGCGCCGGAAGACGGACGCTGACCGTTTCTTCATATTTCTCCAACAGACGGTCGACCTCCAGGCGGCCGTCTGCGGTCAATTCGAGACGCGTGGCCAAGGTGACCTGCGGCAGATTCAGCAGTTCAGCCATGATCGGGCCCACCTGCCCGGTATCGGAGTCCACGGAGCGGCACCCCAGCAGAATCAAGTCGGCCCCGCCGATTCTTTCAACGCATTTGGCCAGAACATAAGCCGTGGCCAGGGTGTCGGCCCCGGCGAAAGCCCCGGAACTGAGCAGAATAGCCTCATCGCCGCCCATGGCCAGAGCTTCCCTGAGAGTGAGAGAAAACTGCGCTGGCCCCATGCTAATTGCCGTCACCTGGCCTCCGACCCTGGATTTTAGCTGCAGGGCCGCCTCCATGGCGTTCTGGTCATAAGAATTCATAACCCCATCCGCGGATTCCCGCCTGAGGTTATTGGTGGTCGGATCTATTTTAACTTTCCTGGAAGAGGGAACCTGTTTTATGCAGACGACTACTCGCATTTGGCGCCTCACTCGGCCAATTCCATCCGGCCGACCAACATTTTCAGCACCTGAGTGGCGCCTTCGCCTATTTCCAGCAATTTGGCGTCTCTCAACAGGCGTTCCACCGGGTTGTCGCGGCTGTATCCATTCCCGCCCAGTATTTGGATGGCGTCCAGGCAGCTTTTCACCGCTCGGCCGGAACCGTAGATCTTGGCCATGGCCGCTTCCTTGGTATGGGGCCTTCCGGCGCCTTTCAAAGCGGCGGCGTTGAAAAACATCAGTTTGGCGACTTCCAGACTCACAGCCATGTCGGCGATCATGAATTGAATAGCCTGAAGGTTGGCGATCGGACCGCCGAAAGCCTGACGCTCCCGAGCGTAGCGTTTAGCCGTGGTCATGGCGGCTTCGATGATCCCGGCGGCCATGGCCGTGATGCTTATGCGGCCGCTGTCCAGGGCCTTCATGGCGATTTTAAAGCCTTCGCCTTCCCGGCCCAAAAGGGCTTCCGCTGGAAGCCGGACATTATTGAGGGCCAACTCGGTGGTCTGTGAGCCGCGCATACCCATTTTGTTTTCCTTTTTGCCCACGGTAAGACCGGGTGCGTCGGCCTCGACGATAAAAGCGGATATGCCTTTGGCTCCTTTGTCCGGGGCGGTCTTGGCCAGTATTACGTAGATTCCGGCCACGCCGCCGTTGGTCACCCAGGCCTTGGTCCCGTTCAAAACCCATTGGTCTCCCTCAAACCGGGCCGTACTGCGAATGCCGGCCGCATCGGAGCCGGCGCATGGTTCGGTAAGGCAAAAGGCGACGAGAGCATCGGCGGCCGCGCGGCGCAGATATTTCTCTTTCTGTTCCTCGGCGCCATGATAGAGAATGGCGTCGGCGGCCAGCCAATGCCCGTCCAGGGTCAGAGCCACGCTGGCGCTGGCTTTGGCGATTTCATAAATCGTCAGCGCCCCGGCCAGCGGGTCGGCCCCGCCTCCCTGGTATTGTTCAGGGAAGATAATGCCAAAGAAACCGTGTTTTTGCATTTTATCTATCAGGGCCTGAGGGAATTGCCCGGTTTCGTCCATTTCGGCGTCAAGGGGCGCGAT
>JAISRV010000338.1 GCA_031273445.1 Candidatus Adiutrix sp.
GACGCGCCTGAATACAAGCAGGTCGAAAATTTCATGAAGCGCCTGCGCATCAGCGATTACACCATCAAAGAAGCGGGGCGGGGCCTCGGCCTGAGCAAACCCAAGGTCAAGCCCAAAGACGTGATGATGTTCACCCGTCAGTTTTCCACCCTGATTGACGCTGGTCTGCCCCTGGTGCAGAGTTTGAAGGTTTTGTCGGACCAGCTGGAAAACGTCACTTTTAAAAAGGCTCTGGTCGACATAAACTCATCGGTTCAATCAGGCGGCACGCTGTCTGATTCCATGCGCAAATACAACAAGATGTTTGACGATTTATACTGCAACCTCGTCGCGGCGGGCGAAGCGGCCGGTATTCTTGATTCCATACTCAAACGTCTGGCGGAATACATTGAAAAATCGGAGCGCCTGAAACGGAAGGTTAAAGGCGCCCTGACTTATCCAATCATAGTTCTGTTTGTGGCCATCGTCGTCGTCGTGGTTCTTCTGGTCTGGGTCATCCCGGTGTTTGCGGAGGTCTTTTCCGGAATGGGCCGGGAGCTGCCGCCTCTGACGCAAATGATCATGAAGGCCTCTGACATGCTTATCAACAACTTCCTTTACGTCATCATAGCCGCCGCCGTCTTTATCTTCACTTTCCTCAAACTCATCCGAACGCCCAAAGGCAAGCGGGTGAAAGACTCGACCCTCCTGAAACTCCCCGTCTTCGGCGACCTGGTGCGCAAGATGGGCGTGGCCAAGTTCAGCCGAACCCTGGCCACCATGCTTCAGGCCGGCGTGCCTATCATCAGCAGTCTCGACATTGTGGCCAGCACCGCCGGCAACACCGTGATCGAAGAAGCCGTCATTGAATCGCGCATGGCCATCGCCGAAGGCCGCTCCCTGACCGACCCGTTTCTGGAATCAGGCGTTTTCCCCACCATGGTCACCCAGATGATTTCAGTCGGCGAAGAATCAGGCGCCCTGGACGTGATGCTGTTGAAGGTGGCTGATTTCTATGATGAAGAAGTGGACGCGGCCGTAGATACCGTGACCACAATGATTGAGCCGATTATGATGATTTTTTTAGGCGGCACGATCGGCACCCTGGTCATCGCCATGTACCTGCCGATCTTCCAGATGAGCGGCTGACTTTGTCCGCCCAGAGGAGCGGCCAGGCCAAACCGCGCTCCCGGAAACAGGAGAAAAGCATTCCTATTTTTTCCTTCTATGGTCGCCGGGCCAGGCTTGGGCGCAAGAATAAATGACGCCGGAAACGATCCCCGAAGAAACGAGGTCAACGAGCCGTTCACGGCAGCGCTGGTTGATGATTCAGCGTCTGATCATTACCACCTTTTTGTTCGTAGCTCTTTTTCTTATAAAATTCAAGGTCATCACTCCGATCCTGAGTAGGGAGCTATTCTCTGTCGGCATCGGAGTTTTACTTGTAAACTACATTCTTTCTTTAGTCTATTATTTTATTCTGCCGCGTTATTGGGGCACGATGCTCCAGATCGCCGCCCAGGCTTTCGGCGACCTGATGCTGGCTATCTGCATGACCCTGGTGACCGGCGGCAGTGAAAGCCCTTTTTCCTTCCTTTTCATCATCGTCATCATCAACAGCTCTTTTTTGGGCGGCATTCGCAGCGCCCTGATTGTGGCCACCTTCGCCGCCTCGCTCTGGGGCGGCATAATTACGCTCCAAGCCTACGGCCATCTTTACCCCTGGCTTCCGTATCTAATCCAGTCCAGCGAACTGACCCAGAGAATCATTTCAATAATGATCAACACCGGGGCCTGTTACCTAGTGGCCTTTTTAAGCGGCCACCTCTCCAACCAGCTTTTTCTCTCCCGCCGGGCCCTGGCCACCAGTCAGGATAGCCTGGAGCGTTTGGCCGATCTCAACGAAAATATAATTCAAAGCATTGATTCCGGTCTGTTGACGATGGACACCAATGGTCTGATACTCTCCATAAACCGGGCAGGCCTGGATCTTCTGGGCCATGAACACAGCGAAATCATCGGGCGGCCATGGCAAATTTTTTTGCCCCAACTGGAGCATATCCTGCCGGTCTCCCCTCGCAGTCGGGCGATGAGCATGGAACCAGGCGGCCTGCGGTTCGACTACCAGCGCCATAAAGACGGCCGCAGCCTGATTCTGGAACTTGATGTTCTGGCCCTCCTGGACAAAGACGGCGACGCCTGGGGGCGCCTGTTCGTGCTCAAGGATCTTACCTCGTTAAGCCGCATGGAAGCGGAGGTTAAAAAGGCCGAACATCTGGCGGCTCTGGGGGAGCTGGCCGCCGGCATGGCTCACGAAGTGCGCACGCCTCTGGCTTCCATGAGCGGCGCCTGGCAGATGCTGTGCGACCGCACCATGGCGCCTGAAGACGAAAATCGTCTTATGATCATTATCGGCCGGGAAATGGAACGCCTCGACAAGCTGATCAGCGATTTTCTGTCCTTTGCCCGCCCCTCGCGCGGCGCCCCCCAGGCGCTCGACCTGTATTCCGTCATCGGCGACCAGTTGAAAATATTCAACCATTCCAAAAACGACAAAGTTATAGTTACGAATGCCCTGACCCACACGCCCACGGTCTGGTTCGATCAGGATCAATTGGTGCAGGTTTTTTGGAACTTGCTCAAAAATGCCGTGGAAGCCGGAGAAAAGATGAATGAAATCAGGATAACTGTGGAAAACTTCACTGATCCGGCCTATCCCGATCACGTGGTCTTTCGTCTGACAGACAACGGACCAGGCATCCCCCGCGAAAATACGCAGAAAATATTCGAGCCGTTTTTCACGACCAAATCCGCCGGCACGGGGCTGGGGCTGGCGACCATAAGCCGCATTCTTCATGAAGGCGGCGGTTCAATAAACGTCGCCTCCTCATACCATGACGGCACCGCCTTTATCGTCATGCTGCCCAAGGCTCGCGACGACATGTGACAAAACGGGGCGGCGGTTGTGGACAGCGCGTCCTGGTTGCGGCTATAATAGGCCATAGGGATTCAACCGCATTATTTCAAAACCGTGATGACGAAAAAACATCATCTGAAGGATGGCCTTGGCATGAGAAGCTACAAAATGACCAAGGGAGCGGCCCGCGCTCCGCATCGGGGGCTGTTGAGAGCCCTCGGCCTGACCGACAGCGAAATGCAGCGCCCTCTGATCGGCGTAGCAAGCGCCTGGAATGAAATCATTCCCGGCCATATGCACCTGGACAAAATAGCCGAAGCCGTTTGCGCCGGCGTACGCATAGCCGGAGGCACGCCCATGCGTTTCGGCGCCATCGGCGTCTGCGACGGTTTGGCCATGAACCACGAAGGTATGAAATATTCGCTCATGAGCCGTGAAATCATCGCCGATTCCATTGAAATTATGGCTACGGCTCATCCTTTTGACGGCTTGGCGCTCATTCCCAACTGCGACAAGGTCACTCCCGGCATGTTGATGGGCGCCTTAAGGCTGAACATTCCCGCCGTGGTGGTCTCTGGCGGCCCCATGCTCCCGGGCCGCTTCAAGGGCAAAGCCGCCGACCTGATCAGCATTTTCGAAGGCGTGGGCGCCCAGGCCGCCGGCCGGATGAGCGAAGAAGAACTGGAAGCGCTGGCCCAGGCCGCCTGTCCCGGCCCCGGCTCCTGCGCCGGCATGTTCACGGCCAACAGCATGAACTGCCTGAGCGAAGCTCTGGGGCTGGCCCTGCCGGGCAACGGCTCCATTCCGGCCGTTTCCGCCAACCGTATCCGATTGGCGAAAATGAGCGGCGAAGCGCTTATGAATCTGGTGGAAAAAGGCCTCAGACCGCGCGATCTGGCCACGGCCGCGGCCTTCAATAACGCTCTGGCCGTGGATATGGCGCTGGGCTGCTCCACCAACACCGCTCTCCATGTGCCGGCCCTGGCCCATGAAGCGGGGGTTCCTTTCAAACTTGAGTCGATCAATGAAATAAGCCGCCGTGTTCCCCACCTCGTCAGCCTTTCCCCCGGTGGGGCTCATCACCTGGCGGAACTGGACGAAGCCGGCGGAGTCATGGCCGTGATGAAGGAACTGGCCCGGGCCGCGCTGGTGGACCCTCTGGTCATGACCGCCACAGGCCGCCCCTTAGCCGAAAGCCTCCGGGCCGCGCCGGATGCCGACGGCGAAGTGCTGCGCCCTGTGGCCCGGCCCTATCATAAGGAAGGCGGGTTGGCTGTGCTCTACGGCCGCCTGGCGCCGGACGGCGCCGTCGTCAAGCAATCGGCCGTGGCGGAAAGCATGATGAAGCACATCGGCCCGGCCAGGGTCTTCGACAGCGAAGAAGCGGCCACGGAAGCCATTCTGGCTCGGGCCATCAGGCCCGGAGATGTGGTGGCGGTGCGTTACGAAGGCCCGCGCGGCGGCCCCGGCATGAGGGAGATGCTGACCCCGACTTCCGCCATTATGGGTCTGGGGCTGGGCGGCGAGGTGGCGATGATCACCGACGGCCGCTTTTCCGGCGGCTCCCGCGGCGCGGTCATCGGTCATGTCTCGCCGGAAGCGGCCGACGGCGGTCCCCTCGCCCTGCTGGAAGACGGCGACCTCATTGAAATAGATATTCCGGCCCGAAAACTGGATTTCAAAATCGACGAAGCCGAATTGAATAAACGGCGGGCCGCCTTGAAGCCTTTTGAGCCGAAAATAAAGAGCGGCTATGCGGTTCGCTATGCGCGAAGCGTTTCCTCAGGGACCAAAGGCGCCGTTCTGGAATGAGACGGCGCCAAGGCTTGAGCAGGCCACTACTGCCCGGCGGGCGCGGGCAGACCGTCGGGCAGAGGGCATTTGTAGACGCGGCCGGCCATGGCCTGGTCGAATTCCGCTTTGGCCCGCTTGAGAATCGCGGGGTCGTTTAAAAGTTTAGCCCCGAAGACGGCCATGATCCTGGCCCCCAGGAGCATCCCCTTTTCCCCGACGGCGCCGCCCGCGCAGGCGCAGAATTGCCAGCTGTGGTTGGGCGTGCCCAGGCTGGTGCAGCCCGTGAAGAAATAAGCCGTCGGGACTATGTGCATGACGTCGCCGAGGTCCGTGGAGCCGTAGCTGTTGAAGCTG
The DNA here is from genome assembly GCA_031273445.1 of Candidatus Adiutrix sp. Lineage (GTDB taxonomy): Bacteria > Desulfobacterota > Desulfarculia > Adiutricales > Adiutricaceae > Adiutrix. The sequence goes on from JAISRV010000338.1 coordinate 5,045, forward strand.
GTGATCAGACCCCCGCCTTCGTAGAGGTGCTGACCGTCCGTCTGCCCGTATTTTTTGCGCATGGCCGCGCACTGCTCCGGGTCGTGCGCGTCGAGCGCCGCGGCGAAGGCCTTTTCTTCTTCCGTCCAGGGCTCCGGCTGAATTTCGCCCATCGCCTCATGGACGACCTCGCTCAAAACTCTGTTGCCCATGGTGTTGTAACAGCCGCCTAAAAATTCGACTTCGACCTTGACGCCCGTCATCATGGCCGCGCCCCGGGCGACCTGAACCAGGCGCTCATAGGCGTCTTCCGTCGCTTCCCGGCTCAGGGCCCGGACATAGTACCAGACGCTGGCCTTTTCCGGCACGATGTTGGGCGCGGCCCCGCCTTCGGTGATTATATAATGAAGCCGGACGTCCGGGGGCAGATGCTCGCGCAGATAATTGGCCCCCACGTTGGTCAGTTCCACGGCGTCCAGGGCGCTGCGCCCTTTGTGCGGTTCAGAGCCGGCGTGGGCGGCCCGACCCAGGAAATGGAAACGGCAGGAATTGACCGCCGTGGAAGTGCCGAGGGTCACTTCGGAAGCTTTGTTGGGGTGGAAGTTGACGGCGGCGTCCAGGCCGTCGAAGAGACCGGCGCGGGCCATGAAGCCCTTGCCGGTCAGCAGTTCTTCCCCAGGGCAGGCGAAGAAGACTATTTTTCCCGGCAGTTTGTTTTTGACCATCTCTTCTTTCAGGCCAAGAACCGCCCCCACATGGGCGGCGCAGATCAGGTTGTGCCCGCAGGCGTGGCCGGGCGCGCCGGGAGTCAAGGCTTCCCGTTGGGTGGAAATTTTTTGGCTCAGGCCGGGCAGGGCGTCGAATTCGCCCAAAAAAGCGACGGCCGGGCCGCCCGAGCCGAAACTGGCCTTGACGGCGGAGCCCAGACCGCCCGCCCCCGTCTCGACCTCAAAACCGGCCTCGCGCAAAACGCGGGCCGTGAGTTCGGCGGCCTGGAATTCCTTGAAGCCGGGTTCGGGGTTTTCCCATATCCGGCGGCTTAATTCCACGATGACCGCGCGGCGGCGGTCTATTTCTTGAAGAGCCGCGCTTCCGATCATGACGATTCCTCCTTCAGGGCCGAGCTTTATAGACCCGGCTGTTAAATATCGCAACGCCTCGGCGACAAAAATATTGTGATTTCTGGTTTTGACGAAATCATGCTTGATATGTTTATTCGGCGAGTCAATGCCGTAATATGAACGGCCCGATAATGCTCGCGAGTAAAACGGAAAAGATGGTGACGGTCACGAAGCCGCCCACGATCATCTTGGGCAGGACAAAGCGGGAGGCCCGGGCCTTCTCTTCGTCCGTCGCCGCCATGGTGTCCGTGCATTCGTTGGAAATGATCTGGGTGGCCGGATAGGCCAGCATGCAGGTCACGCCGATGGCCGTCGACATGTAAGCCGAATAGCCCAGCAGGCGGCCGATCAGCGAGCAAACCAGAGCGATGCTGACGGAGGCCAAAGCCAATAGGCCGAAGGTCGGCGGCAGCATTTCCAACAGGCCAGACGGCGTGACTTTGGCCAGACTGCCCGGCAGAATCAGCATCAAACCGAACATCAAAAGGCCGCCGGATTGAGCCTTGTCGATAATGCCCTTTTCCAGAAAGCCTATGCGGGCGAAGACCAGGCCGAACAACAGGCAGGATATGTTGGGGTTCAGAATATAGTTGGGCGGGCCGTCGCCGGGCAGAAGAGTGGCCAGGCCGGCCAGGTTGGC
>JAISRV010000357.1 GCA_031273445.1 Candidatus Adiutrix sp.
CTATTTCCGGGCGATGGTGATAGAGGATGACGTCCTGAAGATATTGCGGCATGCCCCAATTTTTGGCCAGAAGATAGCCGACGGCCTCGTGCCACAGGCCCAGGTCGGCCTCGGCCTCGGCGAAAGTATGGCCGTCAGCCACATAATTCATCAGCCGTTGGAGGTGCACGGTAAAATGGGTGACGATCATGATCTGACCGAGATTATGTAAAAGCCCGGCCAGCATGGCTTCGCCCGGGTCGGCCAGCCGGGTGACCGCGGCCACTTCCCGCGCCGTCCAGGATACCGAAAGGCTGTGCAGCCACAACCCTTCGCCGTCGAAGCCGTAGGGCACTTTACGCAGATCGAAGGTGTCGGCCAGCCCTAGCCCCATGGCCAGAAATTCCAGTTCTTTGAAGCCGATGATGACGATGGCCCGGGAAATGGTGTGGGCCGGAGTTCTAAGGCCGTAATAAGCCGAATTGCCGAGACTGATGACTTTGGCCGACAGGGCCGGATCCTGCTCCACCACCTGCTGCAGATCGTCCGAAGTGGTGTTTTCGTCGCTTAAAAGACGCATCAATTTCCAGGTGATCTGCGGCAAGGTCGCCAGCCGCCCGATTTCTTTTATCCGCAACGCGACCTGCGAATCGATTACTGCTTCAATACTGGCCGACATCGTGTCATCCTTAGGTCATTTCTTTCATTAAGATATCATAAAATAAAACTGATTACAAAGATTTTTAGGCCGCGCGAAAGCCGCCTCTCCCGGCCGAAACCGCAGGGAGATCGCTTTTTTAAAGGAGGCGCCCACGGTACGGTTTGCTTCTACACTGTTTTATTATTGTCTTGCCCTGATTCTCCTCTCGGACTATACTTTAAATAGGCCGGTTTCGCCAGTATCCGGCCGTATCCGTTCGACTCGCTCCGCGCTAGCGGCCCTGTGCGGTTAGTTCCTTATAAGGAACTAACTGTTCTTTACTTCAAATTACGACGTCGCGTCGGGTAGGCCGCTTCTAACCGCACAGGGCGCCAGCCTCAGAACCTCCGGACTGTTCTTCCGCGGACCCTTTGCCGCCATGTAATTTATAGGGCGCTAATGAAATAGGGCGCGCAATGACGAGATTGAAAAACACCTGATCATGCTAAAAGAAAAAATGTCGGCGCATAAGATGACGGTTTTCCTGCTTCTGGCCTTTATTGTCGTAATCGTCGTCAGACTGATGCCCGGCCGGGGCTTTCTTGGCGACGGCGGCGAGAGCCGCGTCGTCTACGTGGAACTGGGCTCGGCCACTTTCGGCGTCATGCGCGAGGTCGGGCTGTATTACGGCTCTTTGACCGCCGCGCAGAAGTTTTCCGTGGCCCCGAAAGTCGGCGGAGAATTGAAGCAGCTGCTGGTGAATATAGGCGACCGCGTCGAGAGCGGGCAGATTCTGGCCCGCCTTGACGACGAAGAGTTCCGCCTTCTCCGGGACCAGAGCGGGCACAATGTGGATCTGGCTGAAGCGCAATACGCCGAAGCTCAGGCCAATTTCTCCCTGGCGCAGAGCGATATGAATAGGCAGGCCAATCTGGCGGCCAAGCGCATCGTCACTCAATCCGATTATGAAACGGCGGAAAACAAGCTGCGCCAGGCCGAAGCCCGGCTGATGGTGGCCGAAAGCCAGCTGAGCGCCGCCAAAAGCCAGTTGGCCGACGCCGAACTGCGGCTGTCCTATGCGCAGATTTCCGGCGTCTGGCCGGAAGGCGGTTCGCGTTTCATCGCCGAGCGGCTGGCCGACGAAGGCGCTTTACTGACCGCCAACGCCCCGCTGGTGACTGTGGTGTCCCTCAATCCCCTCCTGGTGGTGGTGGAAGTCATGGAAAAAGACTACCCTAAAATAGCGATAGGGCAGGAGGCGGAACTGCGCACCGAAGCCTGGCCCGGCGAAGTCTTCCGCGGCCGGGTGGCCCGGGTGGCCCCGGTCTTGTCCGCCGCCTCGCGGCAGGCCAGGGTCGAATTGGAAGTGGCCAATGACGACCTCAGGCTGAAGCCGGGCATGTTCACGGAAGTATTTTTTATTTTTAAAGAAATTAAAGACGTCTGGTCTGTGCCGCAGGATGTGCCTTTCCGCCGTCAGGATGGTTTCGTCATCTTTGTGGCCGACCCTCAAACGCATACGGTAAAAATGCTGCCGGTCACGTTGGGGCTGGCGGACGACGGGCGGGTGGAGCTGGCGGGCTCGCCGGCCATTGACGGGCCCGTGGTTTTCCTTGGCCAGCATCTGCTTGAGGACGGCATGAGCTATAGGCTGCCGGGCGAGGCTCTCGCCTCGGATAAGGGTGATTCTTTATGAGCATTTCGTCCGCGGCCGTCAAACGTCCGGTTTTTACCGTCATGGCCACCATGATCGTGGTCACTCTGGGAGTGTTCGCTTTGGCGCATATCCCCCTGGACCTGATGCCGGAAATGACCTTTCCGACCATCTCCGTGGCCACTGTCTATGAAAACGCCTCCCCGCGCGAAGTGGAGGAGCTGATAACCAAGCCGCTGGAACAGGCCGTCGCCGCGATTACAGGCGTGGAAGAGATCAGTTCCGTTTCGCAGGAGGGCCAGAGCCGCATCGCCATAAAATTCGCCTGGGGCCATGACCTGGCCGAAGCCAGCAACGATATCCGCGACCGTGTCGACCGGGTCATCCGTCGGCTGCCCGACGACGCCGAGCGGCCGATACTGAGAAAATTCGATACGGCGGCCATGCCGATCATGTTTCTGGGCGTGTCGTCCAATCTTCATCCGGTCAAACTCAACCAGTTCGTCGACGATGAAGTCGTCTACCGTCTGGAGCGGAACCCCGGCGTGGCCTCGGCCACCATCGCCGGCGGCCTCACCCGGGAAATTCATGTGGACGTCAATCCGGCCAAAGTCAAGAGCATGAATCTGGATTTGAATAATATCATCAACCTTATCGTGGCCGAAAATCTGACCGAGGCCGGCGGCGACATCGACCGCGGCCGCCTGTCCGTGGCGGTGCGCACGCTGGGGGAATTCACCAGTCTGGAAGACCTCGGCGATACGGTGGCGGCCTACGGCCCGGGCGGCTCCATGGTGCGTTTGCGGGAAATAGCCGACATCACCGGCGACAGCTGGGCCAGGATCAACCGCATTACCCGCATCAACCGCCGGGACGGCATTTTTTTGAATATTTTCAAACAGTCGGGCGCCAACACCGTGGAAGTGGCCGACAAGGTCAACTCCTCCGTCGTCGAAGCGAACAGAGACCTGCCCAACATCAAGATCACTCCGCTGATAGACAGTTCCACCTACATCAAACAATCCATCAATACCGTCACCACCTCCGCGGTGCAGGGCGGCGTTCTGGCCCTTCTGGTCATTATGGTTTTTTTGCAGAATATTCGCAGCACCCTTATTCTGGGCACGGCCATTCCTGTTTCCATCATCGCCACTTTCATGGCCATGTTCTTCTGGGGCCTGACCCTGAACGTCCTGACCCTGGGGGCGCTGGCCCTGGGCGTGGGCATGTTGGTCGACAACGCCATCGTGGTGCTGGAAAATATCTTCCGGCTGCGCGGGGCGGGGCTTTCGGTCAGGGAGGCCGCTTCGGAAGGGGCCGGGGAAGTGACCGGCGCCATTGTGGCCAGCACTCTGACCACCCTGGCCGTGTTCATGCCCATGATTTTTCTCGACGGCATGGCCGGGGTCATGTTCCGGCCTTTTTCCTGGACCATAACCTTTGCCCTGGTCTCGTCCCTGGCGGTGGCCCTGACCCTGGCGCCTATGTTGGCGGGGCGGTTTCTGGACGACCGCTCGTCCGTTAGGCCCGACCCCGCCGCCGGCGGACCGGCGAAAGCCAGATTCGGGCAGCCGCGTTACGGGCGCCGTTATTTCAAACGGGTCGAATTGACTTATATTCGCTGGCTGGGCAAGGCTCTGGCCAAACCCGCGACCGTGGTCCTCCTGGCTTCCGTCGCCCTGGGCCTATCCTGTTTGATGATCCTGGGCCTCGGCACTGAATTCATGCCCAGAACCGACGAAAGCGCCTTTCGCGTCAGTCTGACCATGGAAGTGGGCACCAGGGTGGAAAAAACTTCCGAAGTCATGAAGCTGATCGAAGCCGTGGTGGATGAGGAAACGCCGGAGATTCAGGCCACTTCGACGAGCGTGGGCGGCGGCGGCGGTTTCGGCTCCAGCGGCGGCAGCCACAGCGCCGAATTGCGGGTCAGGCTGAAGCCCATCTCCGAGCGGGACAGGTCGGTTTTTGAAATTATGGACGCCCTGCGGGGCAAGCTGACGGGCCTGCCCGGCGCCGTCGTGCGCCTGCGCGCCGACTCGTCTTTTTTCTCCCCCGGCGGGGCCGGCGGCGACAAGATTCAGATAGAGCTGCGCGGCAACGACCTGGCCGAGTCGAGCCGTTTGAGCAACATGATGAAAAAGCTCGTCGAAGGCGTGCCGGGCATTACCGATGTTCAGCTTTCCAATGAAGACGCTTCCCCGGAAGAGCTCATCGTCATAGACCGCAATCGGGCCGCCGACGCCTATCTCAGCGTTTCCCGGGTGGCCGCGCTCATCAAGACCGCTCTGGGCGGCAGCACGGCCGGCAACTATCGCGAGGACGGCAAGGAATATTCCATAGTGGTGCAGCTCAAAGACGGCGACAAGCTCTCGATAGAGGAGCTGATGAACATGACCGTGACCAACAGCCGCGGCGAGCAGGTCATTTTAGGCAATGTGGCCCGGGCCGTGCCCGGCTCCGGGCCCTTGAACATAACCAGGAAGAACCAGGCCCGCATCGTCACCGTCTCGGCCGACTATACAGGGCGGGCCATGGGCGACGTGATCAGCGACATCAATGAGGCTCTGCGCACTATTCCCATGCCGCAGGAGTTCAGTTATTCCTATACCGGCGAGGCCAAAGAACAGGCCGAGGCTTTTCAGGACCTGCTGCAGGTGCTGATTTTGTCCGTTTTTCTGGTCTATATGGTCATGGCCTGTCAGTTCGAGCAGGTCAAGGGCCCCCTGGTGGTCATGACCTCCGTCCCGTTTGCGGCCATCGGCGTCATTTTAAGCCATTTTCTGACCAACACCACCTTCAACATCAACTCTTTCATCGGCGTCATCATGCTCACCGGCATCGTGGTCAACAACGCCATCATCCTCATCGACCACGCCAATCTTCTCAGGCGGCGCGACGGCCTGAACATGGAGCCCGCCCTTATGGAGGCCGGCCGCCGCCGCCTGCGCCCCATTCTCATGACCACCCTGACCACCATTTTAGGGCTGGC
>JAISRV010000374.1 GCA_031273445.1 Candidatus Adiutrix sp.
ACCCTGGCCCTGACGGGCATGGCCGTCCTGACCACCGGCCGTCTGGTGGCCCCTCAGGAAGGCATCGTCGATATGAGCGGCCCGGGCGCGGACTACACGCCCTTTTCCAAAACCTGCAACCTGGCGGTCGTGCTGAGCCCGCGCGAAGGGGTCAAGCTGCACGAAGCCGAGCTGTGCTGCCGCATGGCCGGGCTTAAAACGGCCCATTATCTGGCCTCCAAATGCAAAGGCGCCCAAGCCGATCAGGTTGAAGCTTTCGAATATCCCACTCTGGCCGAAGCCATGACCTCCCATGCGGGTCTGCCGAAGGTGGCCTATGTCTACATGCTGCAGTCCCAGGGCCTTCTGCACGACACCTGGGTTTACGGGCTGGACGCCAAAAAGACTCTGCCGACCCTGATCAGCCCGACCGAGATTATGGACGGCGCCGTCATTTCCGGCAACTGCGTCTCCGCCTGCGACAAGAACAGCACCTATGTTCACCAGAACAACCCCATCATTAAATCGCTATATCAGCATCACGGCCGGGACCTCAATTTCATCGGCGTGGTGATCACCAATGAAAACGTGACCCTGGCCGACAAGCAGAGAAGCTCTTCCTACGCCATAAAACTGGCCAGGATGCTGGGCGCGGAAGCGGCGGTCATTTCCGAGGAAGGCTTCGGCAACCCCGACGCCGACCTGATCCTCAACTGCGTCAAAGCCGAAAAAGCCGGCATAAAAACCGTTCTGGTCACCGACGAATTCGCCGGCGCCAACGGCGCCAGCCAGTCCCTGGCCGATTCCGCGCCCGAAGGGACGGCCGTGGTGACCGGCGGCAACGCCAACGCCACGGTGATTCTCCCGCCCATGAAAAAAGTCGTCGGCGACCCGGCCCAAGCCGACGTCATCGCCGGCGGCTTTTACGGCTCCAAGCGGGAAGACGGTTCCCTGGAAGTGGAAATTCAGGCCATTTTGGGCGCGACCAACGAACTGGGCTTCAATAAACTCGGCGCCTATACCATCTAGGCGAATAATAAAGGAGCGACTAATGGCCTTTCGTATAATTCATTACATCAACCAGTTCTTCGGCGGCATCGGCGGCGAGGAACTGGCCGATCATCAGCCGGAAACGCGCGAGGGCGCGGTGGGGCCGGGCTTGGCCCTGAACCGGGCCTTCAACGGCGAGGCTGAAATCGTGGCCACGATCATCTGCGGCGACAACTACTGCGTCGGACATCAGGAAGAAGCGGCCAAACTGATCGCCTCAACGGTCAAAAGATACAACGCCGAGGCTCTTATCGCCGGCCCGGCCTTCAATGCCGGCCGTTACGGCCTGGCCTGCGGCTTGGCCGCCTCGGTCGCCGCGAGCCAGGGCCTGCCCAGCCTGACCGCCATGTACCCGGAAAATCCGGGCGTGGAAATCTACAAAGCCGGCGCTTATATTCTGCCCACCGGCGACAGCGCCCGCGGCATGGGCAAAGCCGTGGCGGACATGAGCGTTTTTCTGCTGAAACTGCTTTCCGGCCGGAAAATAGGCGCGCCCGAAACCGAAGGCTATATCGAACGCGGCGTTCGGGTCAATGCCTTCTATGAAGAGGTCGGGGCCGAGCGGGCGGTGCGGATGTTGTTGAAAAAAATCAAGGGCGAAGAATTCAGGACCGAGTATAAAATGCCGGTCTTTGACCGGGTGAGGCCCCGCCCCGGCCTGAAAGACCTGGCCCGCGCCACCATCGCCCTGGTCACCTCAGGCGGCATCGTGCCCAAAGGCAACCCTGACCACATCGCCGCCTCCAGCGCCCGCAACTATGGGGCCTACAATATCGACGGCTTGGCCGATCTGACGGCCGAAACTCACCAGACCGCCCACGGCGGCTATGACCAGACCTACGCCAATGAAGACCCCGACCGGGTTCTCCCGGTGGACGCGCTCAGAAAAATGGAAAAGGAAGGCCGCATCGGCAAGCTTTTCTCGACCTTCTACAGCACCGTCGGCAACGGCACGGCCGTGGCCTCCGCCAAAAAATGGGGCGGGGAAATCGGCGCGAAGCTTAAAAACGAGGGGGTGCAGGCGGTCATCCTCACCTCCACCTGAGGCACCTGCACGCGTTGCGGCGCAACGCTGGCCAAAGCCATTGAAGACAGCGGCGAAATGCCCGTGGTTCACATGGCCTCCATCGTGCCTATATCCAAGAGCGTGGGAGCCAACCGGATCATACCCACCGTGGCCATTCCCTATCCCCTCGGCAATCCTAATCTGCCTCCGGAAGAAGAGGCGGCGGTTCGCCGCAAGCTGGTTGAAAAAGCCCTGGGGGCTTTGCAGACCGACGTTGCGGAACAGACCGTGTTCTGAGTTTCGTTCAAATAGGGAAAAAGCGGCCTATGGGTTTGCCCATAGGCCGCTTTTTTATCGCATTTTTCGCTTGGCGAAAGTCGGCCCCGAAAAGCCGCCAGACCCAGTTTATTTTGAATAGTATTCAACTATTAGGCGTTCATTGGCGTCTATGGGAATTTCGTCGCGCTCAGGCATACGAATGAGCCGGCCGCTGAACTGATCCAGCTGTTTTTCAATGTAAGGCACGTTGAAGGAGCCCAACTCCTGGAAGTTCCTGATGATCATCTCGTTTTTGCGCGAAGCTTCGCGCAGGGCGATCACGTCGTTTTCCCGCGCTCCGAAGGAGGGGATGTTTACGCGCCGGCCGTTGACGAGAATGTGGCCGTGGGTGACCATCTGGCGGGCCTGACGGATGGACTTGGCGAAGCCGATGCGATAGACCAGGTTGTCGAGGCGGCATTCAAGAGACTTCAAAAGGTGCACGCCGGTCATTTCGCTGCTTTTCTGGCTGGCCTTGACGTAGCGCAGGAACTGGCGTTCCATGATGCCGTAATAAGCCTTGACCTTCTGCTTTTCCAAAAGCTGCGAACCGTATTCCGAAACTTTACGACCGCCCCTTACATTTCTGCCTTCTCCTCTTTTGAGGGCCTTGGGGTGGCCGTAAATATTGATCCCCAAGCGGCGGCAGAGTTTAAAACGGGGTTCCCTGTGGGTTGCCATAGACTGAACGCTCCTTACTCTGTTGAATTGCTTGAAATAAGCGACGCGCGGATCAGCCGCGCCGAAAAAAGTATTATATACATATGGGCGGGAAAAGCAAGTTAAATTCAACAGCCAGGGTCGCCGTGCGGTTGCGGAGATTTGAAGGAGGAGCTTAGGCTTTCAAAAGGCGCTGCGCCGGGTAGGCCGCCCCGGCCGGTCGCCCGCCGCGGCCTCGGCGCCCGCCAAAGTCAACGGCTGAAATTAGGATTAAAGCGAAACCCGACCCCGCGGACGGTTTCAATGCACTTTTCCGCTTCGCCTAATTTGTCCCTTAGCCGGGCCATGTGAGTGTCGACGGTTCTGGTCTGGCTGTCATGCATATGCCCCCAAATATGTCTTAAAAGCGTCTGGCGATCCAAAACCCGATCTGGGCGCGAGGCCAGGAAATAAAGCAGCTTGAACTCCAGACCGGTTAAATGGAGGCTGTTATTTTTCCAACAAATTTCATGCTTTAAAGGGTTGATGAGCAGCGCGCCGTATTCCAGAATAATGTCTGTCGGCGCCTGAGCCTGACGGTCGGCAGGTCGCTTATAGGTTTTCCCGAGCTGAGACTTGATGCGCAGGGCCACTTCCTGGAGGCTGAAGGGCTTAATGACGTAATCGTCGGCGCCGACCTCAAGCCCCAAAATGCGGTCAGCTTCGTTGTTTTTAGCCGAGAGCATGATGATGGGGATGTCGCGATAGCGTTCGTCGCGCTTCAAACGCCCGCATATTTCCATGCCGCCCATCCGGGGGAGCATCAAGTCCAGCAGCAGCAAATCAGGAGGGGCGGCCGTAAAATTACTGAAGCCGGTCAATCCGTCAGCCGCGATTTGCACTTCAAAGCCCTGGGACTGAAGGTAAAAATTCAACAAGCCGCTGATGTCTTCCTCATCTTCAATGACCAAAATCCTGGGGCTGCGGTCCTGGTTAAACTCGCCGGACAAAATTTTCTCCTGGCTGAAAAAAACCGGCCGCGCGGTTTCCGGCGCGGCCGGGCCTGATGATTTTATCGCCAATAAGTTCTTATGTCTTTCTTCAAAGCGTCGGGCAACGGCACATAGTGCAGTTCCTGGGCGGCCTTGTCGCCGTTGATGAAACACCAGTCGAAAAATTTGACGACTTTGGCTATGGCTTCGGGGTTGTCGCGTTTGATCAAAATAAAGGTCGCCGCCGCTATCGGCCATGATTTTTCGCCTTTGGCGTTGACCAGCCAAAGAAAATAGTCGGCTTTTCTGTCCCAATCGGCGTTGGCCGCGGCGGCCGCGAAACTGTCCAGGCCCGGGGCCACGGTTTTGCCCTCGGCGTTGATGAGGCTGGCCCAGGTTATTTTGTTTTGGAAAGCGTAGGCGTATTCGACGTAACCGATGCTGTTTTTCACCCGTTTGACGTTGCCGGCCACCCCGTCGTTGCCTTTGGCCCCAACGCCCACCGGCCAGTTGATGGATTTGCCGGCTCCGATTTCATCTTTCCACTCCCGGGACATTTGCGACAAGTAATTGGTGAAGATGGCGGAGGTGCCGGAACTGTCCGAGCGGTAAACCACATTGATCGTCTCGGCGGGCAACTTTCGGCCGGGGTTGAGCGCGGCCACGGCCGGGTCGTTCCATTTGC
>JAISRV010000398.1 GCA_031273445.1 Candidatus Adiutrix sp.
CCGGAAGACGTTCCGCACATTTTTGAACCATACTTCACCCGCAAGGAGCCCGGCCTCGGCACCGGCCTGGGGCTGGCTATTTCCATGTCCACGCTTAACGATTTCGGCGGCCGGATCGAATATGCGCCGGCCGAGGGCGGAGGGGCGGTTTTTGTTTTTTATCTCCCCGCGGCGGTTTAGCGCCCCGCGGTCAAGCGGGTCGCCGCCGAAAGGCGACGAGAGGAAAGCAAAAAGCGCATTTTTGCTTTCCTCTCCAGAGCTTTAAAATGGCGCTGCTTTGAGTGATATTTTAAAGCGTTGCAAAGCATTAAGCCGTCGCCTTCGCCGCTGAGGCGATAATTGCCGTAAGGACATCATGAATATGGGAAAAAGCGAACTCCTGGGCCGCGTTCTGGTGGTTGACGATGAAGTGGGGATGCGGATGATGCTGTCGACCTTCCTCAAGCGCGAAGGTTATCAGGTTGATTTGGCTGAAGACGGCTTGGCGGCTGAAAAAGTTTTGCGTCAGGCTTCTTTCGCGGCGATGATAACCGATCTCAATATGCCTTCGGGCGACGGCATGGGCCTTTTGGCTTATGTCCGTGAAAACCACCCCGATTTGCCGGTGATCGTCATGTCGGCCTATGGTTCTTCCGACTCGGCGCTGAAAGCCATGCATGCCGGCGCTTTTGATTATGTCTTTAAGCCGTTTCAGCCGGATGAGGTGCTTTTCAGCCTGAAAAAAGCTGAAGCCCAGGCGCGGCTGCAGCGGGAAAACGCGGCCTTGCGGCTGGCGGCGGGGCAAAGGCGAGACGACGGGCTGATCTATAAAAGCCGGGTCATGAGCGAATTGATGAGCCTGGCTCGTAAAATGGCCGAAACCGACAACACGGTCTTGATCACCGGAGAATCCGGCTCAGGCAAGGAACTGGTGGCCAGGGCGGTGCACCGGGCTTCCAGCCGCCAAAAAGGGCCTTTTGTGCCGGTCAATTGCGGGGCCATACAGGAGAGCCTTTTGGAGAGCGAACTGTTCGGGCATATGCGCGGCTCTTTTACCGGCGCCTCCCGCGACCGTGAGGGGCTGTTCAAGGCCGCGGTCGGCGGCACCCTGTTTCTGGACGAAATAGGCGAACTGCCGCTGAGCTTCCAGGTCACGCTGCTCAGGGCCATACAGTTTTCCGAGATCAGGCCGGTGGGCGGGGAACAGTCGATAAAAGTCGATATTCGCCTGGTGGCCGCGACTTCGCGTGATCTGGAAGAGCTGGTCCGGGAACGCCGCTTCCGGGAAGACCTTTTCTACCGCTTGAACGTGCTGCCGCTGCACCTGCCGCCACTGCGCGAGCGCCTTGAAGACCTTCCGCTCCTGGCCAGCCACTTTTTAAGCCGCGGCGCGGCCCGTCTCGGCCGCCCCCGGCCTGTCGTCACGCCGGATTTCCTTGAGGCTCTGGGCAATTACAGTTGGCCGGGCAATATACGCGAAATGGAAAACCTGATGGATCGCCTCCTGGTCGTGGCCGACAGCGAGGAGCGCCTGACCATCGACGACTTGCCCCCGTATTTTAAAAAAAACAGTCCGCCTCCGGCCGTAAATTCCGATGATTTGGACCTCAAAAAGGCCGTAAAAAAGCTGGAAGCCGCGTATATTCAGACCGCTCTTGAGCAGAGTTCGGGCAACCGCTCGGAAGCCGCGCGTCTTCTGGGCTTGAGCTATCCCAGCCTTTTGAGCAAGATTAAAATCTACGGCCTGGACAACTCGCAATTGCCGCCAAAGAACAAATAAGGCGTAAATGATCGGCTTGGCTGGCGGGGTCGCACGAGAACTGCCGCCCGGACGAAACAGGCCTTTCTCATTCGCCAAATCTGTGATATAATAATATATTACTTTAACAGCAAGGCCGCGAGAAACACGGCTTCACAAGCCCGATTAAAAGGACGGCGATATGATTGACCTCAAAGCTATGCTGCCTATTTTCTCCAGCGTTTTTATGGCGGAACTGGGGGACAAGACCCAACTGGCCACGGTCTGTTTTATGGCCGGCGGCGGCGGCGCCAAGATGGAAGTCTTTGTGGCTTCAGCCGGCGCCCTGGTTCTTTCGACTTTCCTGGCGGTGTTGTGCGGCGCGGCTATCGGCCGGATTGTGCCGCCGCATTTTTTGAAAATAGGGGCGGGCGTGATTTTTATGGTTATGGGCGCCCTTTTCATCCGGCAGGGGCGCGGAGGCCGCCCGGAAGAAGCGTCCGGCAGCGAAGGGGGCGGCCATGAGGCTTAAAGTCATGGCCCCTATTTTCTCCAGCGTCTTCATGGCCGAACTGGGCGACAAAACCCAAGTGGCCACGGTGCTGTTCATAGCCGGGGGCACGGCCACGGCCTTGGAAGTCTTTCTGGCTTCAAGCCTGGCCCTGGTCGCCTCGACCCTCCTGGCGGTGCTTTTCGGGGCCGCCGTCGGGCGGCTGATTTCTCCGCGCCTGCTGAAAGTTGCGGCCGGACTGGTTTTCATGATTATAGGCGCATATTTTATATGCCAGGGCTTCAAAACCGTTTAAGGCCGGATAATATAAATGCTGTGTTACCGTCAAGGGCCGGAGAGCGACCCTTTTTTCCGGCTGTACCGGTCGCCGGGCTGGCTGACCGATTATGACCCTCCCCGCGAGTTTCCCTTTTGGCTCAATATTGAGCTGACCAACCGCTGCCAGTTGGATTGTTTTTTCTG
>JAISRV010000404.1 GCA_031273445.1 Candidatus Adiutrix sp.
GCCAACCCGCCGGAGGTCAGACCAGCCTAACCGCCGGAGGTCAGACCTGCCAAACCGCCGGAGGTCAGACCGGCCACTCCGCCGGAGGCCAGACCGGCCAGGCCGGCCGGAGGCAAGACCTTGGACTACCGACGCCGGCTGAACTGACGAACTAAACGCAGAGACCGCCCGATGATCGCCAAATCTTGTCCAGGCCGCAACAAAAACGCAACAAAAAAAGGAGGCGAAGCCTCCGCCAACCGTGCAACCCAAGCGTTGGCCCCGGCCGACCAGCAACCTAACAGCCGACCAGGCCTCAACGGTCAGGATGCGGAGCATCCGGCGGCCGCGCGGCCCAAGCGCAGGGATATTAAAAAAGCCGCTTGCGCGGCTTTTCCGCGCACCATTCCGGTCATGACCGGCTATGTGTTTATGGGGGCGGCTTTCGGGCTGCTTTTGCAAAGCGTGGGTTATAATTTCCTGTGGGCGGGCCTGATGAGCGTGACCATCTATGCCGGGGCCATGCAGTTTGTGGCCGTAAATCTTCTGGCTGAGCCTATGGGCCTGGCCAACGCCTTTTTCATTACGCTCATGGTCAATGCGCGGCATGTTTTTTACGGTTTTTCCATGCTGGAAAAATACAAGGGCCTGGGCTTGGCCAAGCCCTATCTGATTTTTTCGCTCACTGACGAAACCTTCACTCTGTTGTGCGCCGAACCGGCCCCAGAGGGGATTGACCCCAAAAGCTATTACCTGAGCCTTTCGCTGATGAACCAGCTCTACTGGATCACGGGTTGCGTAGCCGGGGCTCTGCTCGGCTCACGTTTGAACATGAACGTGGCCGGCGTGGAATTCGTCATGACCGCCTTGTTTGTGGCCATCTTTGTGGAACAGGTCCGGCGGAAGGCCAACCGTCCGCCGGCCCTGGCCGGGCTGGGCGGCTCCGCCGCCTGTCTGGCGATTTTCGGCCCCGACCATTTCATTTTGCCGGCCATGGCGACCATGGTCGCCGTTCTGACTCTGGCCCGGGGGCCTGTGGAAAGGGGATTTGAGGCTCCATGAGCGACAGCGCCTACGCCTTTTTAACCGTTCTGACGGTGGCCGCCGCGACCTTTCTGACCCGGGCGGCGCCGTTTTTGCTCTTTCCCCCGGGCCGCCCGACCCCGAAATACATCATCTATCTCGGCAAATCGCTGCCTTGCGCCGCCATCGGCATGTTGATCGTCTATTGTTTGAAGACTGTTCAGCCTCTGATCTGGCCTCACGGCCTCCCAGAGGCCATTTCCGTCGCCGCCGTCGCCCTGCTCCAGCATTTCGGCAGAAACATCCTCCTGAGCATAGCCGCGGGCGTCCTAATGCACATGGCTCTCATCCAAATCATCTTCGCCTGACGTAAAGCGGCATCTCCAGCCTCCCCTTCTCATGGATATGCCGATTCCCTCATTACATAGAAGATTTGGCGGACATTAAAACCCGGATGAAGGCCGAGCGAGCCGCCCTGGTCAGATTGCAAAGTGAAACTTGGCGGCTGGAACTGATCGACTACCAGGACGGAACGCGGGGCATAATTTTGCCCAAAGGGCTCAAAGTAGACCGAACCGGCGCGCTCCAGGGCGGAAGCGGCCGGGGCGGCATCCTCCTCGATCCGTGACCGATTGCGGTGTGGTGATGACGCTGTCGTCAGGGATATGGCGGCGATCGTATTGTAAATTTTACTGTTGACAATATAGACAATATAAACTATAATAATAAAATAAGTTGGAATAAATCATGAAAGAGCTGTTATCCATCATGAGCGGACGACGGAAATTTTTTTCGCTTCTTACCATTTTTTTGGTGGCCTTCTCACTGGTCTGTTCTTGCGGCCCCGACCCTGAAAAAGAGGCGAAACGCCGGGTCACTCTTGATGACGCGAAAAATGAACCTCCGTTGACGGAAGACGAAATCTTTTTGTTTATAAGAATTCTTCCCGAATATGCTGAAGTCGAGGGGAAAACTGAGGAGTTGAACTTTTTTAAGAAGTATAATCTTACAAAAAATCGTTTTGTTTTTATAAGAACTAAAATAGATATAACCCTGGTGACGATTGCCGGGGGTGATAAACGACTGGATATGTCACGATTCCCAAAATCCTTATATCCACCCAATCAGTATGAACTTGAAATAGTGACCAAACATACCGAGGACCTCAGAGATGCAGGGGCTAAATATATAAAGGCTATTCAAAAATAGCCAAACAAAGGAGTATAAAAATGGCTCAATCTAATCATTCTTAATACTATAAGGTCGTGCGGCCTTCAACATGGCCCTGACGGTTTCGGCGGCGGCGTTGTCTTCGGAAAGGTCCAGGGCCGTCCGGCCTTCCTGATCACGTAAATTAGGGTCGGCGCCGGAATCCAGGAGCAGGCGGACGGTGGCCGGGTCGGCATTGTTGCGGGCCGCGATCATCAAGGCGGTGCGGCCCCGGTCGGTGGCGGCGTTCGCCTCGCAGCCGGCCGCGAGCAGCAGTTCGAGGGCTTCCGGGCCGGAGTGGGCCGCAGCCAGAATAAGGGGGAAATAGACCTGCCGCCCGTTTTTATCCAGGGGTTTGATCTCGGCGCCTGATTCAAGAAGCAGTTTCAGCAGAGCCGCCTGGGCTTCCGGAGGCCGGCGCCGGTCTCCCAGGCAGGCTTCCAGAAAAGGAGTCAGGCCGAAAGAATCCGGGGCGTTGAGGTTTGCCCCGGCGGACAATAGATGTTTGACCAACTCAAGGTCGCCCAGCGCCGCCGCATAATGCAGGGCGGTTTTCTCATTCCCGGCCGCCGGGGCCTTATAGTTGGGGTCAGCCCCGGCGGCCAGGAGCAGGGCCGCTTTTTCCGCCGCCGCCGCCCGGTTGGGATCAAGCGTCGCGACCATTAAGGGGCTGAGGCCCCGCCCGTCCGCCGCGTCCTGGTTGACGTCCGCTCCGGCTTCAATGGCCCGCTTCAATTCTCCGGGCTGGCCTGAAAAGCATAGGCCTATAAATTCTTCTTCAGCCGCCGACGTAGCCGTAACAGGCCCCGGAAGGGCGGCCGCGAGCAGCAGCAGGACATACGGCCATAATTTACGTTGAAAAGGGTTCATCGCTCCACCTCGGCGCACTGCTATTGAATGAGGAAGGGTTTGGGGCGGCTTGCTCGTCATATGTTTCTACCTCATGGGCTTTGATTTTCAACTAGATTTTTTCCTGCCGCTTGAAGCTTATCAAAATTATTTCTAACGATAGATTCTTCTTCCGGGCTGACGCGCATTTGTTGTGGGATAAAATCCGGGTAAGCCGGTTTCACTCCCACAACCAAACCCATGGCCAACGGCATTTTCGCCTTTAGGAAGCAATAACGCCGGTAGGTCAGCCCATGAGCCGACACAAAAGCATTCACGGCGTTGAAATCGGTCATATCTACAGTAAGGCTCAAAGGTGTAATTTCCAGCAAAATATCCATATCTTTTTGAGATATTGGCGGCTCCTCCGCCAGTTCGTTAATGGAATAACGTTCTTTTGGCGGCTCTTGCGGGTCTTCTCCACAACCCGCAAGAAAGCACATCACCACCAGGGAAATACTAGCTATGATTTTCAATATATTACTTTCGGAGTCCATTGCCAGTTGGCGATCATTCAACCGTCATACGGCGGGATATTGTCGTCAATCCAACCATTGCCCATATATTTTATCTGGCCGGGCACGTCGAAAGCTGGGGACGCGGCATCGAGAAAATATTTACGGCGTGCAGGAACGATGGCCTTCCCGAGCAGGAATATACCGTTCATCCGACGGATATTATGCTGAAATTTACGGCGCATCCAGATAGGATCATCCCATCTGGCCATACAGTCGTGAGGGATGGCTTTACAGATGCGATAGATAATTTGACAGATATACCGAAATCTTTGACAGATAAAGAACTCGCGGCGCTAAAGTTAATCCTCGAAAATAATTGCTATACTACAAGCGAAATAGCCTCGAAACTCGCCGTCAGCAGGCAAACAGTCACGAACAGGCTGAAGATGCTGCAAGAGAAAAGAGTTATTTATCGCATTGGCTCCGACAGGAAAGGCCAGTGGCATTACAGGTCGATGTAAAGCTTACATTCTGGAAATGACCTCGAAAATATCGCGGGGCAGGAGGCTCAGCTCCATGCCGAGTTTTTCGGCCATGCGGTTCAAGTGCTGGCGGAAAGCGCGCTTGTTGACTTCCGTAGACGCCGACAGCTTAAAAACCATCGTCACCTGATCGACGTCGTGTTCGCCGGTGACGGGCATGGTGCGCAGGCTGTCTATATTCACGTTGAATTCGGCCACGGCGCCGGAAAAACTCGGGATGACGCCCATGCGGTTGTGGCCGCGCAAAACGACGATATAGATCTCCCTGGGCCTGGGAGGCCTGGTTTCATCCAGGTCGTCGCCGGCGGAAACCCAGTGGAATAGACCGGAGCCTTCCAAGGTTCGGCTCAGAACTTCAGTGAATTTTTGCACATCCTGGCTATGGTCGGGCATGGCGCAGGTGAAGAGGCCGGCAAATTCGCCATGCATGGTGGTCTGATTGATTTCATGGATACTGCCCTGCTGGTCAGCCAAAGCGGCGCTGACTTCGTGAATAATGCCGGGCCGGTCGTGGCCGGCGATGGTTATCACTAATTTACGCATACATAATCACCTAAGTAGGATATAATACTAAATAGTAACAAACTCCTATCAAAAAATCCATTAAAAAATCCAAACCGCGGCGGCTGGTTTCATGCGGCCGGAAGCTCCGGGGGCTGGTTGCCGGCGCGGCCCCGGCCGATGAGCCAACTGAGCAGCATCAGGCCCAGGCCCAGGGCGAAAAGGCCGTAAATGAAAAAGAGCCACTCGGCCATATTCAGGCCGAACAGGCTCCAGCCGTCTTCCCCGCACAAAGCCAGAGGTCTGAAGTGGGAGGGCAGCCACCTGTCCAGGGGCAGACCGAAGGGGAAATCGGCCGTAGCCATGGCGCAGACGCCCGGCGAATCGTCAAGGCTTCTGAGGTTGATGATTTCCAGCCTGAGGTCCCAGATGAAGCCCTGGATGACGGCCCAGACGGTCACGAAATAGCCGCCGAGGCGGAAAAGCGGGCGGCGCGGGCTTATGGCCGCGAACATGGCCCCGCAGAAGACGGCCAACATGGAAAAACGTATGTAGACGCACAGTTCGCAGGGCTGCAGCCCCAGGTATCTCTGAAAGAAAGCCCAGGAGAAAATTTCCAGAAAGAGAGCCGCGCCGCCGCCCAGAAACCAGACAGGGCGAAGGCTCTGCCAGCGGAGGAGGGTTCCCCAGAAATCGGCCTTCAAATCGTTCGCCATTTTTTTAAGCATATTAACTCGCCGCAATAACAGCGTGATTTCGTCAAAGTCTGAAATCACAATACTTTTGCCGCTGAGGCGTTGCGAATATTTAATAGCCTGGCCTATAATCAGTTTATGGCCGCGGCCAGGCGCGTCAGGGCCTGTTGAATGACCTGGCGGGGGCTGGCCAGGTTCATTCGCTGAAAACCCCGCCCGGCCCGACCGAAGCTCGCGCCGTCATTGAGCCACAGCCCGGCCCGGCCTACGATCAGGTCGTTCAGCTCCTCCTGGTTCAGACCCAGGGCTCGAAAATCAAGCCAGGCCATAAAAGTGCCCTCCGGCTCCGTCAGCCTGACCAAAGGCAGGTTTTCAGCCAAAAAATTGCGCAGCAATTCGAAATTTCCGGCCAGGTATCGTTTCAATTCCAAAAGCCAGGGCCGGCCTTCGCGATAGGCGGCCGTGCCCGCGACCAGCCCCAGGCAGTTCAGTTCGCCGCAGCCCGCCCGGCGCGTTTCCCCTTCGAAGGCGGCTTTGAGGGCGGCGTTGGGAATGACGATGTTGGCGACCTGGAGTCCGGCGATATTGAAAGTTTTGCTGGGGGCGAGGCAGACGATGGCTATATCGGCCAGACCCGGCCCGGCCAGGGGAAAAATATGATGCTTGCGGCCCGCGTGGGCGAAATCGCAGTGAATTTCGTCGGCCACGACCAGACAGCCGTATTTAAGGCAAATGCGGCCCAGTTCCCGCAATTCGTCCGGCCTCCAGACCCGGCCCACAGGGTTGTGGGGGCTGCAGAGGATGAAAAGCTTGACCCTGTTTTCCGCCATTTTTTTTTCAAAGTCGTCAAAATCGATGGCGTAGCGCCCGTTCAGGCAAAGCAGTTCGCTGTCGACCAGGCGGCGTTCATTGGCCGTCACGCATTTAAAAAAGGGCGGGTAGACCGGCGTCTGGATCATGACGGCCTCGCCGGGGCGGGTGAAAGCGCGGACGGCCGTATTCAGGGCGAAGACGACGCCGGGGCTTCGAACCAGCCAGCCCGGCTTGATCTCGAAGCCGAAATCGGCGGCGAACCAGTCCCTGAGCACGGCGAAATATTCCTCCTTGACCCCGGGGTAGCCGAAAACGCCATGCTCGACCGCCGCCAAAAGAGCTTTGACCACCGGCTCAGGCGATTTGAAGTCCATATCGGCCACCCACAGCGGCAGGACGTTTGCGGACTTGCCGTGTTCCGCGGCGAAATCGTGCTTAAGGCAGTTGGTTCCTTTTCTGGAAACGATTTCATCAAAGTTATGTTCCATGCGGCTCCGCGCCCTCCAAAGCATGATAATCAAGATATTATTACTCCGGCAATTAAATAAGTCGTACCCGTGATTTCAGCAAAGCCTGAAATCACTAGACTTCAGGGGCCGGGAAGCGACTTCTGAAGTTGCCGGGCTAATATTAAATTTATGGCAAAACCTGAAAGAAGTCAACAAAACGCGCCGGGGCCGGCGGTTCAGGCGCCGTTGGGGCGGGGGAGGCGGAAGTTTTTGAAATTAAGGCCGAACTTTTTCATGCGCAGCCCCATGATGCGTTCGCTGATGCCCAGGGCCGCGGCGGCGTGGCACATATTGCCGCGATGCTCGGCCAGGGCCGCGGTGATCAGGCGGCATTCCATTTCAGCCAACGTTTCCGGCAGCGTGGCCGCCGAGGGGCCGCCGGGGTTCTTTTCGGCCCCCGGCAGGTGCCGGCGATGCACCAGGCCGTCTTCCGAGAGAATGACCGCGCGGGCCAGAACATTGCTCAATTCCCTGATATTGCCGGGCCAGGGCCAGGCCGCGAGAGCCGTGCGGGCCGCGTGGGTGAAGCCGATCATGCGTTTGTTTATCTCCTTGCCCCAATAGGCCAGAAAGTGCCCGGCCAGGTCCGGCAGGTCTTCCAGGCGTTCCCTTAAAGGCGGCAGAGTGATGCTGAAGACGTTCAGGCGGTAGAAAAGGTCTTCGCGGAAGGAACCCTCCGCCACCATCCGCGAAAGGTCGCGGTTGGTGGCCGCCACCAGCCGCACGTCGACATGAATGGCCTCGCCGCCGCCCACCCGCTCGAATTCTTTTTCCTGCAGAACCCTCAGGAGCTTGGCCTGCACGGCCTGCGACAACTCCCCCACCTCGTCGAGAAACAAAGTGCCGCCGTCGGCCAGCTCAAAGCGGCCCGCCCTTCTGGCGGTGGCCCCGGTAAAGGCGCCCTTCTCGTGGCCGAACAGTTCGCTTTCCACCAGGTGTTCGGGCAGGGCCGCGCAGTTAAGGCGGATCAGGGGCCGGTCGGCCCGGGGGCTGGAGAGGTGAATGGCCTCCGCGGCCAGTTCCTTGCCGGTGCCGCTTTCGCCCTGCAACAAAACGGTCAGGCTGGTCGGGGCCACCTGGGCGATGAGGGAATCGACTTCCTTGAGTTTGGCCGAATGGCCGACCGTCAACGGGGTTTTGAGGCTTGATTCCAAAACCGCCTTGAGGCGCTGGTTTTCAGCTATGATCTGCTCTTTTTCCGCCTTGATGTCCTGCCGCACCTTGGCCGCCTGGGCAATGAGAGAAGCCAGGATGGTCAGAAGGCGCAGGTCCTCGTCCAGGGGAACCGAGTCGGCGAAAAGGCGGTCGGCGGTCAGGGCGCCGATGGTTTGGGGGCCTATTTTTATGGGCATGCAGAAAAAGGAGATGCGCTCCTTGGTCAGGTCGCGCGCGCCGGTGCGGTTGAGGAACAGGGGCTCGTCGGAGAGGTTCGGGGCGACCATAGGGCGCCCGGTCTCGATGACCCGGCCGGTGATGCCTTCCCCCAGAATATAATGCCCGCGCGACAATTCCTCCGGCCGCAAACCCACGGCCGCGGTCAGGTTGATGTTGCGCCCGTCCGGCTCCAACAGGGCCACGGCCCCGCGCACCATGCCGGTGTAACGGGTTATGAGGTTCAAAGCTTCATCCATGCGCGGCTGCACGTCTTCCTGGCCGTCGAAAAGGCGGCTTATCTCGAAAAGAAGCCGCAATTCCTTGACCTCATTGGCGACCCTGACCTCATTGACCGCTTTCAATTCACCGACGACTTTCACTTTGCCATCACCCGTCTCGGCCTCCGCCGGCCGCCTTGCCTATGCGGCAATGATTTCTTCATGTATGTATCTTAGCATACCTGACCGGCCAAATGCCAATATTAAGATTAATTTCATCGACAATTTTATTCCAAAATGTAATAATACAGACAATAAAACTACCTTCAGGTCGAACAGAACGGCCGGCCGAGGCTCGTTTTTCTATAATATATTAATAATATTAATATATTATATAGAGCAAAGGGCTGGCGCCTCTTTTGCTCATAATTTACGGCAACCCCAAAACGGCGGCCGCAGGCCGCTAAATTTTGAAAGGAATCTCGCCATGACTCACTCCGCTTCACCCAGATTAGAGGCCCTGGCCCTGGTCTCGTCCGGCCATCGCCAGCCCCAGGCCGATGACTCCGGAAAATCAATTTTCGAAACTTATGGAGAAGACGTCTTCAGCCTCAAGCTCATGCGCGAAAGGCTGCCCCGGGAAGTCTGCGACCGTTTGAGCCATATCGGCCAACACGGCCGCGCCTGGGAGCATTATGACGCCGACGTGGTGGCCTGCGCCATGAAAGACTGGGCCCTGAGCCGGGGGGCCACCCACTACACCCACTGGTTTCAGCCCATGAC
>JAISRV010000001.1 GCA_031273445.1 Candidatus Adiutrix sp.
AGGGCCAGACCCGGATTGTCGCGTTTGAAAAAATTCATGGCGCCGACCGCCCGTCTCGCGTGAAAATGACTTTAGCGGCGCCGTGACGCGGCCGCGCCTCTGAGTCCGGCTCCCTCGGGCGCACGGGCCTTTCGCTTGAGCTTCGCATTTTGCGACTATAACCCGCGGCGACGCATTTGAAAAGCAAAAAAAGATGTTTTCAGCCGCTGTTTCCCACCGCTGGACAATTATGCGGAACAATTCTATAATACTCAATTCTTAGTTAAAATTCCTCAGTTCCGGCGGCCGGCCTGGCCGCCGCCTGGGTCTGGCTTTAAATAACGGTAAAGGCATGAGCATAGACGGACCTTCACATAAGCCTGTACATAACCCTGATCATCCGCAGTCGGTCGGCTATGTTCACCCGCAAAAGATTGTTTTTTTTGCGGATGGAACTCATATGGTTCTTGAGGCCGGCGGCCGTCTGGGGCCGGTCGAGCTGGAATACGAAACTTACGGGCGCCTCGCGCCCGACAAGGGGAACGCGATTCTGATCTGTCACGCTCTGACCGGCGACGCCCACGCCGCCGGCTGGGATGACCGGCCGGAAGGCTCTTTAAGGGAATATCGCAAAAATAAGCCCGGTTGGTGGGATGAAGTCATCGGCCCCGGCAAGCCCATCGACACCAGGCGGTTTTTCGTTATCTGCGTCAATGTTCTGGGCAGTTGTTACGGCTCCAGCGGCCCTTCTTCCATCAACCCGGCTACCGGCCGCCCCTATGGCCTTTCCTTTCCCGTGGTCACAGTGGGCGACTGGGTGCGGGTGCAGGTGATGCTTCTTGACCACTTGGGCATTGAATCGCTCTACGCGGCGGTCGGCGGCTCCGCCGGCGGCCAACAGGCGCTGGAACTCGGCCTCGGCTGGCCGGAGCGGGTCAGACGGCTGATCATTCTTTCCGCCGCCTACCGGCCCACGGCCCAGGGGCTGGGCTTCAATTCCGTGGCTCGCAACGCCATCGTCAACGATCCCAATTTTCGCGGCGGCGACTATTACAGCGGCGAGGCGCCCCTGATGGGGCTGGCCGCGGCCAGGATGCTGGCCCACATAACCTATCTCTCCGAAGAGAGCATGGGCCATAAATTCGGCCGCCGCCTGAAAGGCAAATCCGCCCCCGACTTCACGCTGACCGGGGTGGAGTTCGAGGTTGAAAGCTATTTGAGGCATCAGGGCGAGAGTTTCGTGCGGCGCTACGACGCCAACAGTTACCTTTATATAACCAGGGCCATGGACTACTACGACGCCGCCGCGTCCTGGGGCGACGGGGATCTGGCGAAGGCCGCCGGCCTCATCCAGGCCAGGACCATGGTGGTCTCCTTTTCTTCGGATTGGCTTTTCCCGCCGGAATTATGCCGGGAACTGGCCTCGGCCATGTGTCGGGCCGGGCGACCGGTCACTTATGTGGATATTCCTTCCCGCTATGGCCACGACGCCTTTCTGGTGGAAGCTGAAACCGTAGGCCGTCTGATCGCCGGTTTTTTGCGCCGCTGAGCCTGAAGCGTTACATGACGTCAATGGCCTGTGCGGTTGATTCCGTCCCTGCTTTGAGGGACGGAATCAACCGTACGCTCCAATAAATAGGTGATGAACGCTCAAACACTAACTTTTGCCGCGGCGTGTTCCGCATGAGGTTTTTAATGGACGACCAGAAAAAAGGCAAACCCAGCCTCGACGACCTGCGCGCCTTTGCCGCCGACAGCATTGACGGCGCTCTGGCGGCCAAAGTTTTTCAACTGTTTGATTCTTATGAAGCGGCTCCGGCCCCGGTCGGCCGTTGGCAGGATAAGGTGATTCTGGACGAATTGCCGAGGGGCGCCTCGGTGCTGGATCTCGGTTGCGGGGAGGGCGAGCTTCTTTCCATACTCATAAAAACGCTGAACGTGCGCGGGCAGGGCGTGGAGCTTGATCCTCTGGCCGTGGTCAAATCTATTGAGCGCGGGGTGCCGGTGCTGAATATAGACATAGACCGCGGCCTCAGCGATTTTGCCGATCAGTGCTTTGACTACGTCATTTTGGAAAGCACTCTTCAGACCTTGAAAGCGCCTTTGGCCGTTCTGGGTGAAATGTTGCGCGTCGGCCGACGGGGCATTATTTCTTTCCCGAACTTCGGCCACTGGAGGGTGCGCTTCGACCTGGGCCTGCGCGGGCGCATGCCCATGACCAAAGGCCTGCCCTACAACTGGTATGATACTCCCAATATCCACCTTTTCACCCTGGCCGATTTTTTGGACTGGTGCTCCGCTGGGGGGGCCATGGCGACCAGGGCTTTTGGCCTGGCCGACGGCCGGGTGCGGGAAATCGACGCCGCGGACAATCTGACCGCCGAAGAGGTTCTTTTGTTTCTGGAACGGCCGGACAATTCGGGGCAATAGTATCCCGCCGCCAGTTTGACGCAAAAATTTTTTCCGGCCTTTTCGGCCTTTTGGCGCCATGTTCTTTTAAAATAAAGGAAGCAACATGAACTCCACGGAAATCAGCAGAAATAAAGTTTTCGTCAATATGACGGCCCTGAGGCATAATTTCCGTGAAGTTAAAAATCTGGCCGGCGAGCGCAGAATTATGGCCATGGTCAAGTCCGACGCTTATGGCCACGGTCTGGTCGCCTGCGCCCTGACTTTGGAGCAGGCCGGCGCGGACGCGCTGGGGGTGATGGATCTGGGCGAGGGGTTGGCGTTGCGGCAAGGCGGCCTTAATTTGCCGGTTCACGTGTTAGGCGGCGTAAACGACCCGGAACACGTGGATTTAGCCCTGGAAAACGACATCGCCGTATTCGCGGAAAGCCCGGAGCTGGTCAGGATGATTTCAGACCGGGCCAGGGCCTTGAAGGTCAGGGCTAAAATACACCTTGCGGTGGATACAGCGCAGGATAGCCCGAGGCTGTCGATGGGACAGGCTGGAGAATTGATCAGGGAAATGGGGACGTGGCCCAATCTTAAAATTCTGGGGCTGGCCACGCGCCTGGCTTCCGTCGGCGACGCCAAGGCTCTCCGCCAACTGGAAAAATTCGACAAATTATGCTACAAGATCAAAAATATGGGTTTTTCCGGCGGCCTGGATACTTGTCTGGACAGTTGTGGCCTCATCTGGCACAACGACAACCGGGCGCCCCTGGTGCGGGCGGGGATTCTGCTTTACGGCGTTCATCCAGGAACCGACTTTGCCGCCCTTAGGCCTGATTTGCGCCCGGTGATGACGGTATTGTCGAAAATAACCTCTATCAAAGATTTGAAGGCAGGCGACCAGGCGGGGCGGACGCCGGTATTTTTAGCTCCGCGTCCCATGCGGGTGGCCGTCACTCCCTTCGGATTTTCCAGCGGTCTGATTCGGACCCGCACTTCGCCAGGCTGGGTTTTGATTAGGGGCCGTAAGGCCCCTCTTTTAGGGCGAGCCTCTATGCATTCGTCCAGCTTCGACGTCACCGGCATAGAAGAGGCCGCCGTGGGCGACATCGTAGTCATAGTGGGGCGTCACGGCACTTCCGAGATAAAGGCCGGGGAAGCGGCCGCCTGGTGCGACGCCGCGCCCTCTGAAATACTGACTCTTTTCGGTAAATTGAATCCAAGATTTGCAGAAGGTTCCGACATATGAAAGAAATGTTGAGGTCCAAGCTGAACGAAGCCATGCGCAATCTGGCGCGCCGGCAGGCCGAAGGCGGAGAAGAAGCCGCCTTAAGCCTTGATTTTGTGGTGGAAGAGCCGCGCGATCCCAACCATGGGCATCTGGCCACCAACGCGGCCATGCTCCTGGCCCGGGTTCTCAAAAAGAAGCCTTCCGATATGGCCGATATGATTATCGGCGCGGTCGACAACGACGATGGCTATATCGAAAAGATGGAAAAGGCCGGCCCTGGGTTCGTCAATTTCACGCTCAGCATGAAATGGTGGGCCGAGTCGCTTAAACGGCTGCGCGCGGCCGGAAACGAGTATGGACGCGGCGGAAAAAAGGGGCGTCGGGTTATGGTGGAATATGTGTCGGCCAATCCCACGGGCCCCCTTCATGTCGGTCACGGGCGCGGCGCGGCCATCGGCGATGCCCTGGCGCGGGTGCTTGAATATGCCGGGTATGAGGTTTCGTGCGAATATTACATAAACGACGCCGGCCGCCAAATGCGGATTTTGGGCGAGTCGGTCTATGCGCGGCTTTTGGAGTTGTCCGGTTCCGACGAACCTTTCCCCGACGACCACTACCGTGGCGACTACATTGCCGAGCTGGCGCGGGAAGTCTGGGATAGGGAAGGGCCCGATGTGCTCCTGCGGCCCTGCGAAGAGACGACGGCGGAGTTGACCGTTTTCGCCAAAGACCGCATTCTCGATGGCATCAAGGACGACCTGTCCTTTTTTCGGGCGCGTCACGACGTCTGGTTTTCTGAAACGTCTCTTTACGAAAACGGTCTGACCCGGAAAGCGCTTGAGTTTTTGAAGTCGCGTGGTCACCTCTACGAACAAGATGGAGCGCTGTGGTTCAAATCCGAAATCCTGGGCGACGACAAGGATCGGGTTCTGGTCAAATCCAACGGCGACCAGACTTATTTCGCCGCCGATGTCGCCTATCACTGGGACAAGTTTGAGCGCGGCTTTGATCATCTTGTTAATGTGCTGGGCGCCGATCATCATGGCTATGTGGCGCGCATGAAAGCGGCGGTGAAGGCCCTCGGCCGCGAAGCCGACGACCTTGACGTGGTTTTGGTTCAGCTTGTAAGCCTGGCGCGTGACGGCAAGCCCGTGGCCATGAGCACCAGGGCCGGAACCTTCGTCACTTTGCGGGAAGTAGTGGAAGAGGTCGGCCCGGATGCGGCCAGGTTCATCTTTCTGACCCGCAGTTCCGATTCGGCGCTGGAATTCGACTTGAATCTGGCCAAAAGCCAGACCAAAGACAACCCCGTGTACTATGTGCAGTATGTCGGCGCCCGTATTTCAAGCATCCTTAAAGCTGCCGCGCCTGGTGAGGTCGAGCCTGATTACCTGATTTTAAAAGAACCGGAAGAAGTGGCCCTTATCAAGCATTTAACCGCTTTCCCGGAACTGATTCAGATGGCCGCGCGGCGCCTGGAACCGCACCACCTGACCGTGTATCTGGGGCAGTTGGCCAAACTGTTTCATCATTATTACGGGCGTTGCCGTATTGCGGCCGATGACGCTTCCCTGGCCGCCGCGCGGCTGGCTCTGGCCGAAGCCGTCGCCGCGGTGACGCGCATCGGGCTGAACCTGTTAGGGGTCGAGTTTCGGGAGAGCATGTGCTTATTGGCTGACGACAAACCCAGGAAACGGCGAAGAAGCCGCCCGTCTTATGAAGAGGCGAACGTCAGCCCGCGCGACCGCATGTTGGCGCGGGTCGACGAAGTTTTGTCCGACGACTTTTTGCTTTTCGACCGCCTGAAGCAGCCTAAAGAGGAGGCCAGAGAGGTTGAGGAAGAAGCGGCTCAGGTGAACCCGGCTGAAGCGGTCGAAGAGGCGGCTGAGGCGGCTGTGATTTTTGACGATGCGCCTGTGGCCGGGGCGGAAAAAAGAGCCGCTGGAAACGGCGCGGCCGCCGCCGCGTCCGTCCAGATGAAAAAAGGCGCGGAGAATTTGAAGAAGACCGGATTTTACGCGTTGCATGGCTTGGCGCAAGCTCTGATTGTGGCCTTTGTTTTGGGCTGGGCGTTTTTGCTGGGCATTGTGGTCGGGCGCGGCCATTTATGGGAGACTTCTTTCGGCACGGATATGATTGTCTGGCTGGAAAAAAAGGCCGGCTGGGCGTCGCCCGCCCGCGTTCCGGAAATTATCTGGCCTGACGAAGAAGCCGACCGCGGCGCCCTCCCGCCCCCCAGTTCTTCCGATAGCGGCGCGGCCGGCGAAACAGAGCCTGAAGCCGGGGCCGCCGTTGAAGGCGCCGCAAGGAACGCGGCCGGCGAGGCCGCCGCCTTCATTTCGGAATTCTCCAATCACGCCGCGCCGGCGGATACGGCTTATCTGATAAGCGAAGACAACCTGCCGATCGCCTATCAGAGCCAGGCCGCGCTGGCTGACGACAGGCCCGCGGCCGGAGGAGGGGCGGCCGTTCTGGATGACGGCGAAGGCCCGGCCCCGGCGGACCCGGCTGCTTCCGCTCCGGCCGCCAATATCGGCGCCTATGCGGTGCAGACCGCTTTCGCCATGACCGAGGCTGAAGCCAGGGCGAAGGCGGCCAAATTGGAAAGCCAGGGCTTCAGGGCCTATTATTACCCGACCGCCGCGGGGCGTTACCCGGTGCGGGCCGGCCGCTTCGCCACCCGCGCCGAAGCCGAAAAAACCCTGGTCAGACTCAAAGGCCTGGGCTACCGTGACTCTTATGTTTCCAAAATCATTCAGTAGCCCGGCGAGCAGGCGGCGGCCCCGAGATGGCGGAAGACAGATCAGACATTCATAGCCGCTATCGCCCGGAAATAGACGGCCTGAGAAGCGTGGCCGTCATGTCGGTGCTCCTGTATCATGCCGGCTTCAATTTCTGCTCCGGCGGCTTTGTCGGGGTTGACGTCTTTTTCGTCATCTCCGGTTTTTTGATCACCGGCATCCTTCTGGACGACTTGGACGCGGGCATTTTCAGCCTGAAAAATTTTTACGAACGCCGCTTGCGCCGCATTCTTCCTCCGCTGTTCGCCATGTCGGTCGTGGTTGCCGCCCTGGCTTGGCTCTATCTGTTGCCTTTCGACTTCAAGAACTACGGCCGCTCTTTGGCGGCTATGGCCGCTTTCTGGGCCAATATTTTTTTCTGGAAGCAGTCCGGATATTTCGACGCCGCCTCATTCGCCAAACCTCTTTTGCACACCTGGTCGCTATCAGTGGAAGAGCAGTTCTATATCCTGTTTCCGTTTTTTCTGCGGTTTTTCTATCGCTGGGTCAAAGCCAGACTGCCGCTTTTTCTGCTCATGTCTTTTTTCCTGTCTCTTATGGTCAGCGCCGTTCAGGTCGAATATCAGCCGGACATGGCCTTTTACTGGCTCCACAGCCGAGCCTGGGAGCTTCTGGCCGGCTCTCTGACGGCCGTCTGGTCCCGCCATCCCGACCACCCCGCGCTAAGGTTGACCGGGCGTTTTCCGTCCGCGTTCGCCTTTTTAGGGTTGGCGGCCATGCTCGGGCCCATCTGCCTTTATGAAGAAACCACGTCCTTCCCGGGGCTGGCCGCTTTGCCGCCGACCCTGGGCACGGCGCTTATCATTCTTGCCCATCACGGCGGCGCCTCGTCAAGTCCGGCGGGCCGGATTCTGGCCAGCGCCCCCTTCACCGGTCTAGGCAAAATTTCCTATTCTCTTTATCTGTGGCATTGGCCTTTATTGGCCATGCCCCGCTATGCCGCCGACGCCCCCCTTTCCGCCGGCCAGGCCGCCGCCGCTCTGGCCGCCGCCTTTATTCCGGCCTGGCTCTCCTGGCGTTTCGTGGAAAACCCGGTGAGGCGGCGGGAAGTTTTCAGAAGCCGTCGCGCCGTTTTTATCGCCGCGGGCGTGGGCCTCGTCGTCCTGGCGGCCGCCGGCCGCATCGTCCGCACGGCCGATGGTTTCCCCGGCCGCCTCCCGCCGGCGGCCCGCCTTTACGCCGCCGCCGCGGAGGACAGCTATCGTTCCGCTCCGGCCGCGCCGTATTTCAAGACCTCTGTGGACGGCGTCGGCTATACGGTCAAAGCCTGGCCGGTGGGGCCGCGGGAGAGCCCGCCGTTTTTTCTCCTCTGGGGCGACAGCCATGCGCGGATGTGGCGGGCGGCTTTCGACCGGCTGGCCGAGGAGAATCAGAT
>JAISRV010000062.1 GCA_031273445.1 Candidatus Adiutrix sp.
AGCCACCCTGGAAGTGCTTTGGCAGACCGGCGTGGCCGTCTATTCGGCCGCGGCCCGGGAAATGTTCGCCGGGGCGGGCGCCAGGATTGAAAAGGATCTGATCGTCAAAATTCCGCCCTATGTAGTGGAAGAGGCCATAAGATCGGCGCCGGAAAAACTGGTTCTGGCCGGCCGCACGCCCGAGCGGGACGTGTCCGTGGAAGGGCGGCGGGTCTATTTCACCAATTTCGGCGAAGGCATCAAGGTCTATGACATCGACACCGGCGAACTGCGGGCCACCACCAAGAAAGACCTGGAGCTGGCGGCCCGGGTGGTCGACTATCTCGACCCCATCGACATCATGGAAAAGGCCATGGGCAGCCAGGACAAGCCGGCGAAAGTCAGCGCCCTGCACAATTTCGAGGCCATGCTGACCAACACCACCAAGCATGTTTTCGGCGGGCCTGACAACGGGATAATGGTCGAATACATACTCCGCATGGCCGAGGCCATCGCCGGCGGGCCGGAGTTCATGCCTTTCCGCAGCCAGGTTTCTTTCATCACCTGCCCGGTCAGCCCCCTGCAGCTGGTGGAGGAGAGCTGCGACATCATCATGGCCTCGGCCCGTCACTGGGCGCCCATAAACGTGCTGTCCATGGCCATGAGCGGGGCTTCGGCCCCCATCAACCTGGCCGGCACCATGGTCACCCACAACGCCGAAGTTCTGGCCGGCATCGCCCTGGCCCAGCTGACCAGAAAAGGCGCCCCGGTGATCTACGGCAGTTCCACCACGGCCATGAACATGCGCACGGCCACGGCCACCGTGGGTTCCCCGGAACTGGCCCTGATCAGCGCGGCGGTGGCCGCCCTGGCCCGCTATTATCTGCTGCCCAGCTGGGTGGCCGGCGGCTAGGCTGACGCCAAGATCTCCGATGTCCAGACCGGCATCGAAAAGACTCTCACCGCCCTGACCCCGGCGTTGGCAGGCGCCAACATCATCTATGGTCTGGGTATGCTGGATATGGGAGTCTGCTTCTGCTACAAACAGTTGCTGATGGATGCCGATGTGGCCGACATGGTTAAATTCACCGTGGCCGGACTGCCGGTCAACGACGCCTCTCTGTCGGTGGACATCATCAAGGAAGTGGGCGCGGCCAAAAATTTCCTCAGTCATAAGGACACCTTCCAGAACCGCAAGATTCAATCCAATCCGGTTCTGTTCGACCGCAATATGCGCGGCCGCTGGGAGGAGCGCGGTTCTCAGAGCATGAGCGAGCGGGCCGAGGCCAAGCTGCGGACGATCGTCGCCCAATACCGGCCGCCTGAGCTGCCGCCGGCGGTTCGGAAAACCATTCGGGATATCGTCAACGAAGCCGAGGATAAATATGGTCTGCCCTTAAGCGTCGACTGAAGATTTATAGCCCCGCCTTAAATTTTGGTTTTGTTTCAACGGTCAAACAGAGTGTTTTTTGGGAGGTTCGCCAGTCATGGATACGGCAAAATATGTGGAGGGCCTGATCGCCAGGGCCCGGATCGCTCAGAAGGAATATGAAGCTTTCAGTCAGGAAAGGGTGGACGCCTGCACCCGGGCGGCGGGCAAGGCGGTTTACGATCACGCCGAGGAACTGGCCCGTCTGGCTGTGGACGAGACCCGCATGGGCCGTTACGAGGACAAGATACTGAAGAACAAAGGCAAGACCAAAATGACCTGGCTCAAGCTCAAAGGTCAGAAAAGCCGGGGCATTATCCGTCATATCCCCGAACTGGCCCTGGTGGAAGTGGCCAAGCCCATCGGCGTCATCGGGGCCGTCACTCCCACCACCAACCCGAACATGACCCCGGCCCACAACGCCATGATGGCCCTTAAATGCGGCAACGCCATTATCGTCTGCCCTCATCCCCGCTCGACCAAAAGCGCCATAAGAACGGTGGAATTGATGCGGGAAGCCGTGGCCAAACTGGGGGCGCCGGCCGATCTGATTCAGGTGGTGGAAAGCCCTTCGGTGGAGGCTTCCACTCTGGTGATGAAAATGACCGACCTGTGCGTCTCCACCGGCGGCCCGGCCATGGTCAGGGCCGCCTACAGCAGCGGCCGGCCGGCCTTCGGCGTTGGCCCGGGCAACGTGCAGTGTCTGATCGACCGCGGGGCGGACATAGTTGACGCGGCCAAAAAAATAAGCGCCGGACGTATCTACGACAACGGCATCTTGTGTTCCTGCGAACAAAGCGTCATCTGTCCGGCTGAAAAATTTGACGAACTCATGGCTGAATTCGTCAAAAACGGCGCCTACCAGGTCAAAGATCAGGCGGAAATAGACCGGCTCAGGGCCAAATCTTTCCCGGATGGAGCCTCCTGCAAAGACTTCGTCGGCGCGCCCGCTCTCTTTATAGCCAAAGAATGCGGCCTCGGCGCGCCCGATGACTGCCTTTTTTTGGCGGTCGCTCTGGAGCGTTGCGGCCGCGATGAACCGCTGGCCAAAGAAAAGCTGTTCCCGGTGCTCGGCGTTTTTAAATACCACGACTGGAAAGAGGCGGTGGCCATCGCCCTGGCCAATCTGGAAGAAGACGGCAAGGGCCACAGCTGCGTCATCCATTCGCACGACCGGGCCAACATTGAATATGCGGCCCTGACCCTGCCGGTGTCGCGTTTCTCCATCAACCAAACCGGCTCCAACAGTCTGGGCGGGACCATCGCCAACGGTTTGAACCCCACCGCGACTCTGGGCTGCGGCTCCTGGGGGGGCAACAGCCAGAGCGAAAATCTGTGGTTCCATCACCTGATGAACGTCAGCCGCATCGTTTATCCCATCGAAGGGGCCGTCATGCCCAGCGACGAGGAAATCTGGGCCGAGTGACCGGCGATTCTCATTCGGGGGAGAGGACCATGAGCCGCGACAGTAAAGTAATGACCGCCGCCCAGGCCGTATCGGCTTTCGTCAAAGACGGCGACTGCCTGACTTTCGGCGGTTTCGTCACCAACCGCCGGGCTTACGCTCTGGTGCGGGAAATCATCCGCCAGGGCCGGAAAAATTTGTATGTGGAAAGCGGCGGCGGCGGCGGCGACATCGACCTTTTGGTGGGGGCCGGCCGCGTCGGCGTCTTCATCAACAGCTACATGGCCAATTCCGGCTATTCCATGGTCTGCCGCCGTTACCGCGAGGCCGTGGAAAAGGGAACGCTTCTCTACGACGACTATTCCCTGGACGTTCAGACCATCGTCTTCCACGGAGCGGCCCTGGGTCTGCCCTATATGCCGGTGAAAAATATGCTGGCTTCGGACCTGATCAATAAATGGGGCATTTCGGAGGAGCGGCGGCGGGCGCATCCCAAATTGCCGGACAAAAAGTTCGTCATCCAGGAAAATCCTTTCCAGCCGGGCGAGATATTGTGCCTGGCGCCGACTCCGTCCATCGACGTGGCCCTGATTCATGTCCAGACGGCCAGCCCGGACGGAACCTGTCGAATTGAGGGCCCGCAGTTTCAGGATGTGGACATCGCCGTCGCCGCCCGGCGCACCATTGTTTCCTGTGAGGAATTAATCAGCGACGAGGAGATGCGCGCCTCGCCGGACCGCAACACCCTGCCCGGGCTCTGCGTCGACGCGGTGACGCGGCTGCCTTTCGGCGCCCATCCCGCCCAGTGTTTCAACCACTATGATTATGATCCGGCCCTCTTATGGGAATATGAGGAGGCCAGCCGCGACCAGGCCGGTTTCGACGGCTTTTTGACTAAATATGTCCTCTCCCGCGCCGACCACGAACAATATCTGGCTTTCGTCGGCCAGGAACGCCTGGAAGCTCTCCGCATCAAAGACCGGGCCGTCGGTTACGTGGCCGGATTGCGTCGCGGTCGTCCCCAAGCCGTCGCCGCTGAAGAAAAGAGGCCGTCATGAGCGTTTTTACGGCCCAGCAGATGATGGCGACGGCTTTGGCCCGTCAGGTGGTCGACGGCCGGACTTACATTGTGGGCACGGGTCTGCCTCTCATCGGCGCGGCCCTGGCCAAAAACACCCACGCTCCCAACGCTCACCTTTTGTTTGAGACCGGGCTGATGGAGGGCAATCCCCAGGAGGCGCCCACCAGCGTTTCCGACCTGCGCATCTGCCGGGGGGCTTCGGCTTTGTGGCCTCAATACCGCTATTTCGGCTTCATGTCTCTGGCCAGCCGGCGGGGCGACATTGACGCCGGTTTTCTGGGCGGCGCCCAAATTGACCCCTACGGCAATTTGAATTCCACCAGCATCGGCGACTATTTTCATCCGGAAACCCGTTTCAGCGGTTCCGGCGGCGCCAACGGCATCGCCACCTATTGCGACACAGTCATCATTATGAAGCATGAAAAGCGCCGCTTTGCGGAGAAGATCGATTATGTCACCAGCCCCGGCTGGGTGGATGGCCCCGGCGGCCGGGCCCGCTTGGGCCTGCCGCCGGACAAGGGCCCCCGAGCCGTGATTACGGAATTGGGGCTGATGCGTTTCGGGCCGGACAAACGGATGTATCTGGCGGAGTTTTTCCCCGGCGTCGCCCCTGAGGCGGTGGCCGAGGCCACAGGTTTCGCCCTGGATATCTCCCGGGCGGTGGAAGCCGAACCGCCCGGCGAGGAAGTTTTGCGCGTTCTCAGGGAAAAATTGGCGACCTGAGGGCGAAATCAGCGGGAGGAGCGGCGGCCGTGAGTACTCCGCACTATATCGGGGCGGTTCTGGTTTTAGGGCTGATCTCGGCGGTCGGCTATTTTTCCGGCCGCCGGATCAAATCGGCCGACGATTTCACCGTCGGCGGCCGCCGGGCCGGGGCCGGCATTGTGGCCGGAGCCCTGATCGGCACCCTGGTGGGCGGCGCCTCCACCATCGGCACCGCCCAACTGGCTTTCAACTATGGCTTTTCCGCCTGGTGGTTTACCCTGGGCGGCGGTCTGGGCTGCCTGGCTCTGGCCGTTTTTTTTTCCCGGCGCGTCTATGAGAGCGGCATCAGCACCATGCCTCAAATTTTCGCCCGGGAATACGGCCGCCGATCCAGCACGGCGGTCACTCTATTATCCTCCCTGGGCAGTTTTCTGAGCGTTGTTTCCCAGATGCTCTCCGGCCTGGCTCTGGCGGGGGCGGCCGCCCATCTGGGTCACGCGGCCGGGACCATACTGGTGGCGGCCCTGATGATGTGCTACGTTGTTTTCGGCGGCGTCTGGGGGGCCGGCTACGTCGGTCTGGTCAAGACCATTCTGCTGTATGGCGGGGTCGGTCTCTGCGGCCTTCTGGCCCTCAAGGCCCAGGGCGGCCCGGCCGCTTTCCAGGCCGCTCTGCCGGCCGAGCGCTATTTTAACCTGGTGGCCCAAGGGCCGGTGAAAGACCTGGGGGCCGGGCTTTCGCTGGTTTTGGGGGTTCTGACCACCCAGGCCTATATTCAGGCCATGATTTCCGCCAGGTCGCTCCGGGTCTCCCGGCTGGGCATTCTCATCAGCGCGGCGCTGATTCCCCTGGTGGGCGTGGCCGGAATTTTCGTGGGCATGTACATGAAACTGCGCCACCCGGACATAGCCTCGGCCGCCGCCCTGCCTCTGTTCATCATGGAGCAGCTGCCGCCGCTGTTGGGCGGGGCCATTCTGGCCACGCTCTTGGTGACGGTGGTGGGGACGGGGGCCGGCGTTTCCCTGGGTCTGAGCGCCATGTTCTGCAACGACATCTATAAAGTCTACCTCCGCAAAAATCCCACGGACAGGCAAAGTCTGCTGGTCAGCCGGCTGACCATCGTCGTCATTCTGGCGGCGGCCGCGCTGTTCGCCAGCGGCAACCTGGGGTCGTTGATTCTGAGCTGGAGTTTTTTGTCCATGGGTCTGCGCGGAGCGGCGGCCTTCGCGCCCATGTGCGCCGCTTTGTTTCTGCCGGGCCGAATCAGGGCCGAATTCGCCCTGGCCTCCATTGTGGCCGGTCCGCTTTTCGTCCTGGCGGGCAAATTCACGCTGCCGGCCAGTTTTGATCCCCTGTTCATCGGCGTGGCCGCCAGCGCGGTCATCCTGGGTTTGGGCTATAAATCGAGCCGTTCCTGAACCCTGCCAAGCCAGCCGGGAGACGCGGACTTTTTTTAGCCGACGACCCAGGCGCCCGGCCGCCGGGCTAAAACCCGTCGACGGCGCCGGCTGGTTCAGCTTTAAATAGTCGAGCTTTAAAAATGAAATAAATATATGGTTTTGACTGGTTTTTTTGTAATATTGCGGTATAATTGCTACCAGAGAAGGCTTAAAAGGGCGAAAAAGACGGTCGGAAAACAACCGTGGAGGAGACATGAAAACACCTTGAAGTCAGACTTTCGAATGGCCCGAAACTTTTTGAAAGCCGGCCTCAGGGATTCGATAAACGCCCTGATGGCCGTCGCCGCATTCAATTTCAAGAATATGGATGCGGGAAGGCGGGGCTATGTTTTTCTTTCTTCATTCTTCGACTTTTGGGCCTGTTAAGGGTCTTCAACCAGCCAAACGGCTTCTCAAACAACCAGATCCTAAATACTTTTTAAGGATCGACTACTTAATTTTCAACCAAATAAGGAGGGAGCATTTTTTCTTCTGATTTTAATCAGTGGAATTTATGCGCACAAGTATGAAACTTAGCTCTAAAATAATCATTGGTTTTTTATCTGTAAGCCTGATTTTTCTGGTCATCTCATCTCTGGTCAGCTACAACTTTCTGACTGTCCGAAATGAAAGCCGTCAGCTTATAGGGGTCATCATTCCAGGAAACGATCTGGCCAATAACCTCCAGTACTCAGTGGCCTTGGAAGGGCTCGACATTACCGACTATAGCAATACCATGCTCCCAGAAACTTGGAGCAAAACTGAGGTCACTCGAAAAATTAACCTAGACCGCCTAGGAGCCCTTCAGGATAACCGCTATCTTGATCTTGGCGCTGACATTAATCAAAAAATAAATGCGATCACCCGCTTTTACGACGCTTTTCAAAATGTAGCCACGCAACTTCCCGCCATCGCCCAAACTATCATCGATTCCAGAAGTGAAGCCGTGAAAGCCTATTCGCAGTTTCAATCTGATTTTTCCGCCTACAGCACAAGCATGCTTGAACGTCTCAAAAGAGAGTTGACCGAAGGGGCCAGCCTTGAAGATCTCCGTTTCGCCTATGACCGAGTTGAACGCGTCCACGTTATGGAAAAACTAGGCTCAACGTTTTATCTGGATTTGGTAAGAGGCCTTTATTACCAGGATACCTCATATTTCGACCAGGGGCTCAAAACCATTGATGAATTAATGCGGATTACCGAAAAAATCCGGGACGACAGCATTAATCAAATTAACAAGGACAAATTGACGGTTATCCTCAAAAGCGAGATGATTTGCCGACAAGCCATGATAACCATGAGCGACAACATTTCAAAGGTCAACATAAACCGGACCATCCATCAAAAGGCCAGGAATGACGTCCTCGAAAGCGCAGGCGCCCTTTCTGATGAGATGACTGTTCTGACTAACGAAGTGGCTGACCAAATGGGCGCTTCCATCGGCCGCTCGTTCTTCGTTCTTATGTTCGGCGTGGCCATAGCCCTGATTATAAGCACGGTCATCTCAATACTGATAACCAGGAGCATTACGCTCTCAATCAGGCGGATCATCGACTCCATTTCCGAAGCCTCCGTGGAAGTCGGCAATGCTTCCATGGAACTCTCCTCAGCCTCCAATTCCCTGGCCGAAGGAGCCGCTGAAAACGCAGCCAGCCTTGAACAGACGAGCGCGGCTATTGAAGAATTATCCTCCATGACCAAACGTAATGCCGATAACGCCACCGAGGCCGACGGCCTCATGACCGTCACCCAGGCCGAACTCGACAAAGCTCAGAATTCAATGACTTACGTGACCACGGCCATGAATGGAATCAGCGATTCAGGCCATGAAATCGGCAAAATCATCAAAACCATAGATGAAATCGCATTCCAGACGAATCTGTTGGCTTTGAACGCGGCCGTGGAAGCGGCCAGGGCCGGGGAGGCCGGTTCAGGGTTTGCTGTTGTGGCCGATGAAGTCCGAAATCTGGCCATACGCTCCGCTGAGGCCGCCAAAAACACCGCCGCTCTCATCGCCTCCACAATTAAAAATATTGATTCTGGGACTTTAATGGTGACTTCGGCTTCCGAAATTTTCATCAAAGCCGCCGGATATTCCGGAAAAGTCGCGCAGCTGATATCTGAGGTGGCTGAAGCTTCGAAGGAACAAGCCCAGGGAATCAATCAGATAACCACGGCTGTGCAACAGATGGATAAAGTCACCCAGGTCAACGCCGCTTCAGCCGAGCAATCCGCTTCGGCAGCCAAAAATCTTACCGATCAGGCCTCAGTCCTTTCAGAATCCGTAAAAAATCTTTCATTTCTGGTTAATGCCGGGAAAGCGGCTAGTTTTCAAGACATCGGACAATATAGATAGAATGCTTATGGTTCATCCGGTTAAAGCATACTTTGTGGTGTGAATGGTTCAGCCGGCTTGTTCCAATTCCAGCCAGGAACATAAGGCTTCCAACTGGCTGGCGATTTCGCTCCAGTCCCGGTCAAGGTCCAGGGTTTTCAGGCTGATGCGATTGCCGCCCATAATGAAGTCGCTGTTCGGGGTCATGGCCTCGCCGGTTTTAGCATAGAGCAGAATCCCCGCCACGTTTCCCTTTCCGCCGCGGTCCTTGTTTTTCACATAGGCGAAAATCTGATACAAATGGCTTGAAATGAAAGTAAGGTTGTCATATTGGCGATTGGTCCACATGGTCCGGCCATGCCATTTCGTGTCGATGATCAGGACCCTGTCGCCGCGGGTCAGCGTGATGTCCGACTTCATCGCGGGCAAAAATTCCCGATTCGCGCCGTCCGCGATATCCCATTCGATATGCGCCGCGCGCGGCGCATATGAAGGATGTTCCTTCTGATAATAGGCCAGAACGAATTTTTCGTACAGCCGGTGCATCTGTTCATCGCCGAGCCACTTCGCGAGGCGATGGCCGCCCGTTTCGGTCGTCAATAACAAGCCCTTTTGGATAAGCCGACAGATATTTATCAGCATTCTGTAGGCCGCGTTGTTGCGGTGATATTTGAGCGCATCCGCGTGAATCAGCGCCGGCCTTATTTCCGTCACGCCGCTGAAATACGACAGTAGCTTACGGAGCCGCTTTTTGTTTTCCGGCTTGACGTCCCCTTTCAACAAAAGAAGCATCATCGTGCTTTTCAATATTTGGTTATGCGCCGAATCAACGCTGAACTCATCGTAAGCGCAAACCAGCTTCCTTCGGATAGGCGTTTGTCGCCTGACTGATTCCGCCAGGCGTATTTTCCCGCGCAAACCCGCCAGCGGCTCTTCCAGCGGAGCGTAGTCCCGATAAAGCCCTCTCTTGATTTGATGGCCTACCCCGTGAATCAATATGGCGGCGAACAAATCGTGCATGTTGTCGAAATCTTCCGCGCCAACCCCGTCAAACCCTGTTTCACGCAAAGTCTGGTAGGCGTAAGACAACATGTAATAAATATTCTTGACCTTGATATTGTCAGCCACGGATCGCGCTTCGCAGTTGCCGAGACCACCGCTCAACCTCGGATGGTTCATCAAACCAATACTCATTGAGCAACGGGAGCAGTTCATGCTCAACAACGTCGGCAAGCCAGGCCTCATCGACGCCGTCCGAGGCGCAGAAATAACTGTGGCCGATTCTAAATCCGTCGCCGAGCGAAGCGTCTTTAGATATCGCTTTGTTCAGCGACTCCACCGCGGCGATAAGAGCATCGAATTTCGGGTTCTGAATTTTGTTTTGATAGGCCCTGAAGCCCTCTGAAGAAAAAGCCGGCGCCATCTCAAAAAAGGCGAAGCGCCGCCGAAGCGCATAGTCGATCATGGCCAGGCTTCTGTCCGCTGTGTTCATCATGCCGATAATGTGCATATTGGCGGGAACGGAAAACTGCTCATCGGAATAGAGCAGGCGAATGGAATGCCTTTCGCCGCGTTTGTCGCTTTCGATAAGCATGAGCAGTTCGCCGAATATCTTGCTCAAATTGCCGCGATTGATTTCGTCGATGATAAAGAAATAACTTCCGTCGTCGGTTTCCGCTTTTTTGCAAAACTCATAGAACGGACCTTTGGCTAAACGGAAGCCCGTTCCCTCGGGGCGGTAGCCCATGACAAAATCTTCGTAGCTGTAACTTTGGTGAAACTGCACGACTTTTACGCGGCCGACATCCTTTGCGCCCATAAGGGAGAAGGCCAGCCGCTCCGCGGCGAAGGTTTTCCCGACTCCCGGAGCTCCCTGCAGAATGAGGTTCTTTTTTCTGAGCAGCAAGCCCTTTAAGGTCGCATAACGTTCGGCGCTCAGGTAGACTTCGCTCAGAAAATCCCGCTCCGAGTAATCCGGGTACTTAATCTCCCGTTCGTCGTCTTGAAATTCTTCCTGTTCGCCGGTCGTCAGGGCTTCAAGTTTTCCCACATATTCCGTGTATGGGGTCACGTCGGTCAATGTTTTCGCGGCGGCCTGCCCGGGGTGCTCCCATTCGCCCTCCCGCGTCCACTGAACCTTATGAACGTGTTTGAACTCGCCGCGTTCATCGTCGAAGGCATAACCGGATTCCACCAGGCCCCGGCCGATAATCGCGTTCAGTCCGCGCTTCGCGAAGACAACGTCCCCGGGCTTGATCTCATTGGCGAATTGCCACAAGGCGTGCCCATCGTTCATGTATGATTTGTCCTCGCCCCGAATTTGCCCCATGGCTGTTTTGATGTCGCCTTTGGAGGCATACTGGCGAAGGTCGCCCAACTCATCCCAGCCTATGCTCATTATTCCGTCCTGGCGGCATTCATCCCAAAGCCGCGCGTTTTTGCCCGGGGCATAAAGCCAGTATCTCTTTTTAGCGGCCGTTTCGTCGTCGGGCGCGTTTATGGCCGGGGTTCGCTCATAACTGCCGTCTATAATGCTTTCTATGACCTCTTCCTGGCTTCTTGTCACCCGGAAATTAGTGGCGCCGGGGTAGGTGAGCACCTCAAGCCGTTTTGTCCTTTCGTCAAGGCGCAGAATGTTTCGCGGGACTATCGCTTTTGTGAGTTTGCGGTCAATTCGTATGTCGACCGCGAGATATGGCCTGTTATTGAAGATTTCTCCGCGGCGGTACGGGTCTTCGGCCAGAGGTTC
>JAISRV010000065.1 GCA_031273445.1 Candidatus Adiutrix sp.
CCGCTTCCCGGGGCGGGGCGGGCCGCCGTAAGGCTTTGGGGCCGGCTTTCAGCCGGACTCGATCCCCTCCGGCTGATCTGGCGGCCTTTTTTGAACAGCCAGATGCCTACGGCACACAAAATCAAAAAAATAAAAGCAACAACAAAGTCAGAGCCCCGGTCGTTGCCGTCAGTTGTTTGCCCGAAAATGGCCACTATGACTCCCACGCCCCAGAAAACAGTCCACAGACCGCCCACAATGCTCAGAAGTAGACCCATACTCTCAATACCCTCCCCTGTTCGGCGATCCGCCGCTCTCTTGCGCCGGCCGGCCGCTTTCCCCTTCCGCGGTCGTCTTGGCCGCGGCGAATAAAACGGCCAACGCGGCGGCCAAAAGGCCCAGGAAAGATAATTCCAGAGCCGCCAGCCATTTGAAGCTCCCGCCGGTTTTGAAAATGAAAATCAGGGCCGTCACGGCGGCGGCCGTTAAATAAAGCCCCAGCGCGGCGCAGGCGCCGGACCGGAACATGAGCCCGCCCGGGGGCCCGCTTTGGCGCTCAATCAGGACCAAGAGCGCGGTCGTCAAGAATTCGGCGAACAGAAGAAAGCCGCCGGCCGCCAGCTGAACGGGGCCGGGCTCGCCCAGGGCCACGAAAAACCACAGGGCGGTGAGACCCAGGCCGATGGCCCCGACCGCCAGGATCACATAAAATCGAAGGTTCGGCATCTT
Source organism: Candidatus Adiutrix sp. (assembly GCA_031273445.1). Taxonomy (GTDB): domain Bacteria; phylum Desulfobacterota; class Desulfarculia; order Adiutricales; family Adiutricaceae; genus Adiutrix. Next base: position 709 of record JAISRV010000065.1, read on the forward strand.
CAGGTCCTTTTTAAGGAACAAGTCGGTTATTAACTGTTCCTTTCATTCAAATTTCGCCGACCACGGCGATTAGGCCGTTCTTCATTAAAGTCTCTGACCGCATTTCGGGCAAAATTTGGCCTCGGCCGTCAAGTCCTCCTGGCAGGCCGGGCAGACCCGAACCAAAGAGGCGCCGCAGTCGGGGCAGAAACGGGCCGCCTGGTCGCCCAGGGCCAGGCCGCACTGGGGGCAGGGTTTACCCAGAACCTGCCCGCAGGCCCCGCAGCGATCCGCGCCCTCGGGCAAATCGGCCCCGCACTTTGGGCAGGGGTTGTAGGCGTCGCCGCAATCGGGGCAGAACTTGACCCCGGGCTTGAGCTCGGCCCCGCATTTGTCGCATTTGACGCCTGGCCCGGCTGAGCCGAGCGCCTGGCCGCAGTCGGGGCAGAATCTTTTCCCGGCGGGCACGGCCGCCCGGCACTGGGGGCAGACGGCCTCGGCGGCGACCGGCCCGGGATTGAGGTTCTGGGCCAAACCGCTGAAGTGGTTGCCCACCGCCCCGCCCAGGCCCACGCCCATCCCCAGACCCAGCCCGGCCCCCATCAGGCCTGAAGAGGCCGTCCCGGGGTTAGTGGCCGCCCCTTCCAGGGTGTCGAAAGAGCGCTCCTGCTGATAGCTGTAGCCGATGATGTTCATCTCCGCCCGTTTGGCCAGGGCCGCTTTGAGCTGGCTGACCGCCGGATCGCCTTCGGGAACGTTGATGTCGTTGACGAAAAAATTGACCAGGGTGATGCCGTAGTCGGCCAGGACCGGCTCAATCCGCCTTTTCATATGTTCGGACAATTCATCCAGATAGGCGTTGATCTCCAGCAGGCTGATCTTCTTGTGCACCAGATACGAGGAAATGGCGTCCTTGGCCTTGGTCAGATACAGGCCGCGAAAATATTTCTGAAGGTGGTCCCGGTCAAAAAGCGGCATGGCCCCGACCAGCTTGATCAGGAAACGGTCGGCCTGCTCGACTTTTATGCCGAATTGTCCGAAGGAGCGCACCGGGGCGAAGATGCCGTATTTCGGGTCCTGAATCTGAATGGGCGTGGGCGTGCCCCATTTGATGTCCAGCGCGTGAAGCCGGCTGACATACCAGACCTCGGCCGTAAAGGGCGACCGCCCGTCGAAGGGCAGGTTGACCAGATGGCTTAAAATGGGAATATTGGCGGTGGAGAGGGTGTGGCGGCCGGGGCCTAAAATGTCCAGGGCCTGCCCGCCTTTGAACAGCACGGCCTGCTGGCTTTCATTGACGATAAGCTGGGTCCAAGTGCCCAGTTCCTCTTCAGGATACTTCCAGGCGAAGACATCAGCCCCGCCGTTATATTTCACCACTTCTACAATAGCCATCACCATCTCCCCGGCCGCCGGCCGCCCGACGCCGCTTTTTTATTTTAGTCCCGCCTATAAGAACCGTCATTCTGTTTGCCGCAAAACCCTCCACTCCATAGTCAGTCGCCCAAGCGCCGCCGGTTCATTCCTTAAGTCATGACTTTGTCATCACAAACTCGTCAAAAATATGATGCGCCGCGAACAGGCTGTTCAAAGCTTCATTCAGAGGCGCCAGGGCCGTATCCAAGAGAACCAAGGCTTCAGTGTTGCTTGAGGGCCAGGGACAGGCGGCCGGTAAAGTCAAAACCCCGGCCGCGCAACGAAGAGCCGTAGCCTCAAAAGAAAAGGGTCGATAAATGGCAGCCTCATTATCGTCATAAAGCAAACCGCCCTCGCCAAGCTGTGGGTGCGCGGCGTACAGTTGCTTGATCATTTCCTCTTTCGAATCCGCCCCGGCCATCAATAATTCGGCCTCAAAATCAAACTGGAGCCGGAGAGCATGTTCATTGCGGCCCAAAGCCACGGACAACCAGGGGCAGGTCTCGAAATATTCATCCTTAGGCCCGCCATCCAGGCTGTACCAGGCCTGGTATTCATCCTGGTTAGGGCCGGTTACCCAGGCGGGAGGGGCAAAATATGTTTCGCCGTTTCCGGTGGCCCCCAAAGCGTATTTGCCCTGCCAATCGGCGCTTTGGCCGTTGACCCGGGCCGCTATATACCGATTGACGGCTCTGAATAGCGACCTTTCCGCCTGTCTGACTACCAGCGGATAGTCCTGTTCGGCCGTGTCGATTTTATGGATAACAAAAGCAAATAGCTCTTCTCTG
>JAISRV010000109.1 GCA_031273445.1 Candidatus Adiutrix sp.
AACAGCCTTTTGGAGACCACCGCTTCCCGGCCGCCGGCCCCGGCCCTTCCGGTCTCCTCGGGGTTCCGCCGGCGAAACATCCGAATGGCGTTGATGCCCATGCTCTTGTCTTTGGATAATTGTTTGATGCTCCGCAATTGTTCAATATCATCCAGGTCGTAGACGCGGTAGCCTTTTTCGCTGCGTTTGGCCTGAAAGAGCCCCTGTTTTTCCCAATTGCGGATGGTGGCCGGGACGATGCCTATCTGATGGGCCACATCGGCGATCTTGAAATACAACTCGTCCTGGTTGAGACTGGTTTTTGACATACCGACCTTCCCCGCCTTGAATTTCAGCGGCCTGACGAAGCTTCCGGAAATCGGGCCAAAAGACCCGCCCGAAAGTTCCCCCAAAGCCGGGAAAAAATTATAAAGCCAACCCCCCCCATCTGTCAAAAACAGGGCGCCTGGGCCAAAGGGTGTAGATATTTTTAGGATGTAAAATAGAAATAAGGGCAGGTCGAAGAGCAAAAGCGCCCGGCCGTTTCCATGACGCCCGGTCCTGGTTCCCTGTCTTCAGGACATGGGCTTCAACCCAGGCAGAATCTTCATGACAAGATAAAAAAACTGGGCATCGTCATGGAATCCTCATGAATGCGACTCTAAAACGGCGCAAAACCAAGCTTAAACTCAGGCCGCATCAACAATGCGGCCTATCTGGGGCCTTTTCAGCCCGTCAATATGCCCACTAAAATAGTGATTGCGAAATTACGGACCCGGCATTAGAATATGGGGCCTGGAGGCATGGCGGCCGGCGGATTTTTCGACTCGCCGAATGAGCAGGCGTGATTTCGTCAAAGCCCGAAATCACAATGCTTCGCCGCCGGGGCCTTACGATATTTAATAGCCAGGTCAATAATTCGTCGTTTTAAGGATCAGCAGCATGAGACCACGCATTTCATTCGTCGCGATTATGACGGCGGCCTGTCTGGCCGCCTTGCTCTGGCCCGGCCGGGCCGGGGCCCGTCTTCAGGGCTTCGCCTTTGAAGACGTCTGCCAGGCGGCCGCGGACGCGGCCGCGCAACCTTACCGGGCCCCGGAGGAACTGACGCCGAAAATTTTAATGGACCCCAATTTGTCTTACGACGAATGGCGCGACATACGCTTCAACCAGTCCAAAGCCCTGTGGCGGGATGAAAATCTGCCTTTTGAAGTGCAGTTTTTTCACGTCGGCCTTTATTACGACCGGCCGGTCAAAATCAACGTGATCGACGGCGAAAACATAAGCCCGGTCAACTATGACCAGGCCTTTTTCAACTATGGGCGCAACGTCGGCCTAGGCTCCAAACTCCCGCCCAACCTGGGTTTTGCCGGCTTCAGGCTCCACTACCCCATCAAGACTCCGGCCTATAAGGATGAAGTGGCTGTTTTCCTGGGGGCCAGCTATTTCAAGGGCATAGGCCGCGACCACCACTACGGGCTCTCGGCGCGGGGCCTGGCCGTCGACACGGCCGTAGGCCGGCCGGAGGAATTTCCCTGGTTCCGCGAATTCTGGCTGGTCAAGCCCCGACCGGAGGACACGAGCCTGACCGTCTACGCGCTTCTGGACAGCCCTTCAATCGCCGGCGCTTATGAATTTCAGATCATTCCCGGCCTGGAGACCATAACGGAGGTCAGAAGCCGCATTATTCAGCGCCGAGGCGTGGAGGCCCTGGGCATAGCCCCTCTGACCAGCATGTTTATGTATGGCGAAAACGCCAATTGCCGCCCCGACGACGATTTCAGGCCCGAAGTTCATGATTCAGACGGCCTCTTGCTTCACAGCGGCTCCGGGGAATGGCTGTGGCGCCCGTTGTCCATTCATGGCGACCGGGTGCTGACCAACGCTTTTTACATGGAGGAGCCGCGCGGTTTCGGCCTGATGCAGCGCGACCGCGCCTTTGATCACTATCAGGACCTCGAAGCCAATTATCAGGATCGACCCAGCGCCTTCGTCGTCCCGCGCGGCGACTGGGGGCCGGGCGAAGTGCGCCTGGTTCAGATTCCTTCCGACAGCGAGATAAACGACAACATCGTGGCTTTCTGGACGCCGCGCGCGCCGGCCGAGCCGGGCCGGCCGATGGATTTCGACTACACCCTTTCCTGGACTTCAGACGCGCCCGAACCGCCTGAAACCGGCCGGGCCGCGGCCACGCGCCGCGCCCGCGGCACGGCCGGCGAGGCGGTGCGCTTCATTATCGATTTCGAAGGCCCGCAATTGTCCGCCCTGCCGGCCTCGGCCGGAGTGGAAGCCCAGGTCACGGCCGGCGAAGAGGTTGAACTGCTGGACAGCCAGGTGCGGAAAAACCCGGCCACCGGCGGCTGGCGGCTGGTCTTCCAGGTCAAACCCAAAAAAACCGACTCTTCGCTGGAGGCGCTTTTGAGCGGCCCCCAAAAGCCGTTGGTCGAAATGCGCGCCTTTCTTTCGCTTGAAGGCGCGGTGCTGACCGAAACCTGGAGCTACGGCGCCGACCTGTAAAAGTAAGGAGACGAAACAGTCATGTCTGATGCTGATGAAACCCGCGCCGCCGCTTCGGCCCAGGCCGTATTGGCCCGGGTCGACGCCTATTTTCAAGCCGCCGGCCTCAGCGCCGAAGAAGCCGCCCTGGAAACCGCGCGGCTCCGGGCCGAGCTGGCCCCGACAGCCGAAGTCGATCTCGACCTCATGTTGGAAGCGGCCCGCCAAACCCTCGCGCCCAGACTGCCGAAAGCGGTCTCCCGCCCCCTCAGGCTCGGCCACATGCTGGCCGCGGATTTTCAGCGCCCGGTTCGCCGGGCGGAGCCGAAATTATAACTGTCTAAGGGTGTGCGTCAAAATGTAGAGAGAAGAGATACCTTATCGAAATCAACCCTCTAACGACGGGTTTGAGTTTAGCCGATCGCCTCTTCCGGCGATCGGCCAGCGGCCTGACGGGGAGGCGTCGGGGCGCGGGAAAAGACGGGAATGCGATAAATAAGCGGCTGGCGCCGTTTTTTGTTTTGGAGTCCGCCGCTCGCCCGTTCGCCCTTCCGACGGCGGACGGAAGAGGCCCGGGGAAAATTATGGATAAGTCGCGGCGAAAAATGTTATAATAGTTAAATAATGTATTCGTGGAGGAATAATTTATGTCGGAAACCAGGAGACGCAGCAAGAACACAGACCCCAAACCCGTAGATTCGGGCGGCGAGGCCGCCGGGCGCGCCGCCCCGCGCAAAACGCGGGTCACGTTGACCAAAGACGTCTCCTCAAAATATCGTAAAATCATGCCGATCTCACCGGCCGGAGCCGCCCGGGAGAGAAAGCGCGGCGCTGACGAACGCCCATCCGCCCCTAAACGCAGGGCTGGCCAAGCCAGGACCTTCGCTTCAAAAAACGGCCCCGGGGCCTCCAGAAACGAGGCTTCTGAAGACGGGGCCAGGCCCTCCCGAAGCGACGCCGTAACTTACCGGGACGGCTCAAACGCGCCTCGGAGAGAGCTTAGGCCATACGGCCGAGACGGCGGAGAAGTTAGGCCATACAGCAGAGACGGCGGAGAAAGACCCGGCGGGCCGATCCGGGGGCCAGCCCGACCCCCAGCCAGACGCGACGGCTCCTTGCGGCCGGGACCCTTCAAGGGACCAGGCCGCCCTTCGTCCCCTCCGGCCAGCCGCGGCGCCTCGGCTTTTAAGGATTCCATCGAACTGAAAGCCATTGTGCACCGTGAATTGCCGGAGGCGGCCCGGCAGGTTCGGGAAGCGCAGGAGGCGATATTGACCGCAGCCGGCGCAATGCTTACTTTGACTGAAGCCCTGGAAAACAACCACAGGAAGATTGAAGAGCTGTTGCATGAAGCCGGGACGGCCCACTTCGACCTTGAAAAGGCGCTGATTCCGCTCATGGAGGCCAGCCGCCGGGGCAGGGGCCTGATCGTCGAGCTGTATGAGAAAATGAATTTTCAAGACCTTTCCGGCCAACGTCTGGCCAAAGCGGAGGCTTTTTTCCAATCCTTGCGGGAAGTGATGAACAGGTTCGTCGGCCCCAGACCGGCCAGACCCGGAACTTCTTCCGGCGTCAGGCCGGGCGGGAGAGGGGAGCCGAAAAGACCCTGGTCCAGGGGCCCGCAGGCGGTCGCCGCCGGAACCGGCGGGAGAGGCGGGCCGAAAAAATCCCGACTCAAGGGCCCCCAGGCGCCTGGTCAGGGCCTGAGGCAGGCCGATGTGGACCTGATCCTGAAAGACAAGTGACGACCCGGCCATGAGCGACGCCCCCGTCATCATGAGCGATGCTCCCGTCATAGAGCTCCGGGACATTGAAAAATCGTTCGGCGGCCGCCGGGTGTTGGACGGATTCAGCCTGACGGTCGCGCCCGGCGCCAAACTTTCGCTGGTGGGGGAATCATCCTGCGGCAAAAGCTCCCTCCTGAAAATCATCGTCGGGCTGATCAGGCCCGACCAGGGGGCGGCGAAGGTTTTCGGGCGCGATCTCAACCGCATTTCCAGCCGGGAATTGCGCGCCGTTCGTCAGCGCATAGGCATGCAGTTTCAGTCCGGCGCGCTGTTCGATTCCCTGAGCGTCATTGAAAACCTTAAACTGGCGCGCCGCGAGAGCGCCCGTGACGAGGCCGCCTTAAGGCGCGCCGATGACCGGGAGGAGCTGATGGAGCTTCTGGCCGCCGTGGGCCTGGCCAAGGCGGCCGACCGAGCCCCCCATGCCCTGTCCGGCGGCATGCGCAAGAGGGCGGCTCTGGCCAGGGCCATTGCGGTCAATCCTGACCTGGCCATCTTCGACGAACCCACCGCCGGCCTGGACCCGGTCACCAGCCGCCGCATCATCAACCTGATCGAGCGCGTCTCTTCCAGAAGCGGCGCGGCCATGATTCTGGCCACGACCGACGTCCAGGTCGCCAGGCACTTTTCGCCCGACCTTGTGATCATGAATCAGGGCCGATTGTGGGCCCAGGGCGCCATGGACGCGCTTGAGGCCGGCGCCGACCTCTTTACGAAAAAACTTTTGAGCCGCCTTTTATAGCGGCTTGTTCAGCAAGCGGAAAAATGATCAATGATATTGAGAACTGGCCTGAACTCCTGCGGGTCGAGCGGCCGGGCCGCTATGTCGGCGGAGAGCCCGGGGCCGCGCCCAATGAAATTCGCGACGGGGCCGGGCGGCTTTTGCGGGTGGTCCTGTCCTTTCCCGATGTTTATGAAATCGCTCATGGCCATCTGGGGCATAAGATACTTTACAGCCTGATAAACGGCCGGCCGGGCCTCTCCGCCGAGCGGGCCTACGCCCCGTGGCGCGACTGGGAAGAGGTTCTGCGCCGCCGGCGCCGCCCGCTGACCAGCCTGGAGAGCGGGCGGCCGCTTCATGATTTTGACGTGGTGGGCTTTTCGCTTCAGTATGAGTTGGGTTACACCAATATTTTGAACATGCTGGCCCTGGGCGGGCTGCCGCTGGCGGCCGGGGAGCGCGGCCACGGCTCGCCCCTGGTGGTCGCGGGCGGCCCGGGGGCCATGAACCCCGAGCCCCTAGCCGACTTTTTCGATGTTTTTTTCCTGGGCGACGCGGAACGAAGCTTTCTGGAAGATTTGGAGATAATCAAGGTCTGGCGCCACGAAGGCGCGCCCAAGCGGGAGCTTTGGGAGCGGCTGGCCGGCCGGCCCGGCCTCTATATCCCCTCGCTGTTTGAGCCGCGCTATGGGCCGGGCGGGTTTTTCGCCTCCATGACCCCGCTTAAAGACGGCTACCGGCGGGTTGAAAGGGCGGCGGCCGGAAGCCTGGAGGCCGCCCCTTTCCCGCGCTGCCAGATAACGCCGCTGATCAAGCCCGTGCATGACCGCATCGCCGTGGAGATCGGCCGCGGCTGCAGCCGCGGCTGCCGGTTTTGCCAGGCCGGCTACATTTACCGGCCCGTGCGGGAGCGGCGCCGCGAAACGGTTTTGGGGCTGGTTAAAAGCAATCTGGAAGCCAGCGGGCAGGATGAAGTGTCCTTTCTTTCTCTTTCCGCCGGCGACCATAGCCAGATCGGGAGCCTGGTCTCCGGCTTCATGGATGAACACGCCTCTGGAAACGTGGCTTTGTCGCTGCCTTCCCTGCGGGTCAAAAGCCTCAGCGGCCATCTGGCCCGTCAAATCAGAAGGGTGCGCAAGACCGGCTTCACCCTGGCGCCGGAAGCGGGCAGCCAGCGTCTGCGCGACGTCGTCAACAAGGACCTGACCGACGAAGACCTGTTTGCCGCCGCCGATCAGGCCTTTTCCCTGGGCTGGCGCGTTTTGAAGCTGTATTTCATGGTGGGCCTGCCCACGGAGACGGCTGAGGACATCGAGGCCATCGCCGTCCTGACCAGGCGTCTGAGAAAAATGAGCCGGGCCCGGCTGAATCTGGGCATAGCCCATTTCACCCCCAAGGCCCACACGCCTTTTCAATGGCGCCCGGCCGCCGCGACGGCCGAAATAAACGAGCGGCTGACGGCCGTGCGCGCGGCCGTGCGCGCCCCGGGCCTGACCCCCCGCTGGAACGAGCCGGGCGCCTCCTGGGTGGAGAGCATTCTGGCTCGCGGCGACCGCCGGCTGGGCCGGGTTCTGCGCCGGGTTCATGAGGCCGGGGCCAGGTTTGAAGCCTGGGGCGACTGTTTCGACCCGAAGCTGTGGGAGGCGGCCCTGGCCGCGGAAAATCTGTCCGGCGATTTTCTTTTGCGGCCCTTTGGGCCGGAGGACGCCCTGCCTTATGACCATCTTTTCGCCGGCGTGAACAAGGATTTCCTGCTAAAAGAGCTGGAAAGAGCCCACCGGGCCGAAACAACGGCCGACTGCCGCTGGGATAAGTGCCTGGGTTGCGGCGCCTGCCATGGCGGCGCGGCGATCGACTTGGCCGAGCCGGCGGCCTCCGCCGCGGCTTCTGTCGCCGAGCCGTCGGCCGCCTCTGTCGCGGCCTCTACCGCCGAGGCTTCTGAAAAAATAGGCTTCGCCCCCGGCGCTCGCAGGCAGGGACCGGAGGCCGTTTTTTTGATCAATTTTAAGAAAGAAGGGCGCATCGCCTTTCTGGGCCATCTGGAGCTGGTTGAGCTGTTCAAGCGGGCTTTTCGCCGGGCCGGGCTGGAGTTGGCCGTCAGCGCGGGCTTTCATCCGCAGCCCAAACTCTCTTTTCTGACCGCGCTGCCTCTGGGCGTGCCCAGTCAGGATGAATACCTGCGAGTCGTCGTCAGAGGCCTTATCGGGGCCGATGACCTGGCCGACCGCCTCAGGGCGCGGCTGCCGGGCGATGTGGCCGTCAAGGGCGCGCGCCTTCTGGCGCCGGGGGAAGCTAAACTCCGGCCCGGCGCCGTCACCTGGCGCCTGAGCTGCCCCGGCCCGGTCTTCAAGCCCGGCCCGCCGCCATGCCCTGAGGCGGCGCTGGAGCGCGTCGGGAAGAAAGGGCGGCAAGGCGAATACCGCCTGGCCGATTTTGTGATCTTCGCCGAAGCCGCGGCGGACAGCCTCACCCTGACCATCAGGACGGGCGCGGGCGGCACGCCCAAACCGGCCGCGGCCGCGGCCGCGCTTTGGGGGCTTGAGCCGGAGGCCCTGAGCGGGGCCAGATTATGTAAACTTGAAACCATACTGGAATCGCCGCGGGGCGCCCACGATATTTAATGGCCGGGTCTATTGAACAGTGCGGTTAATTCCGTCCCTCAAAGCAGGGCCGGAATTAACCTCCAGAAATTTTCTTGAAAATGCGATTTTCAAGAAAATTCGACAGTTGCACTGTCGGCCAGTCGCTCTCGCCCCAGGCTAGCGTCCTCTGTGCGATTAGAAGGAACTAACCGCACAGGACGCTATGTGAACGAAATTCATGACTCAGGAGTTGCCATGTCCTCTGAACTGATCATCAATTATCGTCAGCATGAAACCCGGGTGGCCCTCCTGGAAAACGGCGTCTTGGTGGAGTTTCAGGTTGAGCGGGGGGCTCAGGGCGCGGGTCTTCTGGGCAATATTTACCGCGGCCGCGTTTTGCGGGTGCTGCCGGGCATGCAGGCCGCCTTCGTGGATATAGGCCTGGAGAAGGCCGCCTTTCTCTATGTTGACGACGTCTGCGAACAGCCGGGCGACTTTGAGGATCTTTTGGAGCGCACGCCAGGAGAAGGCGAAGATGAAGACCTGGCGGCGGAAGAAGGCGTCGGGGCGGAAAAAAGCGACGAAGGGCGCGGCGAGCCGTCGCCGCCCATAGAAACGCTTCTGGAAGAAGGCCAGGAGATCATGGTTCAGATTTCCAAGGAACCCATCGGCCAGAAGGGCGCCCGGGTCACCACCCACGTCTCGCTGCCCAGCCGCCGCCTGGTGCTGATGCCCACCATGACCCATCTGGGGGTCAGTCGGCGCATAGAAGACGAGGAAGAGCGCCGGCGCCTGAAAGATATTCTGGACGGCCTCGGCCGCCGCCATGGCTTTATCGCCCGCACCGCCGCCGAAGGCGCCTCCGCTTTCGAACTTCAGGCGGAAGCCAAGTTCCTGACGCAGCTGTGGCGCGGCATCACCGACGACTACGCCCGGCGCCCGGCGCCATTTCAGGTTCACCAGGAGCTGGACGCCGCGCTCAAGGCCGTGCGCGACAGTTTCACCGAAAACATCGACCGGTTGGTCATAGATCACCAGGGGCAGTACGAATCGATAAAAAAATTTTTGGAATCCTTCTCCCCGGAACTGGCCGGCGCCCTGGATTTATATTCCGGGGCTGAACCGATTTTTCACGCCTTTAACGTGGAAACGGAGCTTGAACGGGCTCTCAGCAAGAAAGTGTGGCTTAAAAGCGGCGGTTATGTGGTCATTGAATCCACTGAAGCCCTGACGGTCATTGACGTCAATACCGGGCGCTACGTCGGCCGCCGCAATCTCGAAGAGACGATTCTTAAAACCAATCTGGAGGCGGTCAAGGAGATCGCCTACCAGCTCCGGCTCCGCAATATAGGCGGCCTGATCGTCATCGACTTCATCGATATGGAGAAAGAGACCAACCGCGAGCGGGTCTGCCAGGCCCTCAAAGAGAGCCTGCGCCGCGACAAGGGCAAAACGAAAATTCTGCCCATGAGCGAACTCGGGCTCGTTGAAATGACCCGCAAGCGCACGAAAGAGAACATAGACCGTTTTCTGCGGGAACCGTGTTTCTACTGCCAGGGGCAGGGCTTTCTGCTTTCGCGCACTTCCGTTTGCCATGAGGCCTTTTTGAACCTGGAGCTTCAAGCCAGCGAAAACCCGCGGGGCCAGCTGAAACTGACGGTCCACCCTTCGATCAAGGAAATGCTGCTTGACGAAGGCCGGGCTTCCCTGGAGGAGCTGGAGAAAAGGCTGAACCGAACGATAATCATAAAAGCCGATGAGACGCTGCATTTGGAAGCCCATGTCATAGAAGTCATGGCCCCGGAGACCGGCTGCGGAGAACGATGAATAACGGTGGATGATGGCGAAAAACCAGCCGCGCATAGAGATGGCCCAACTGCGCCTGTTAAAGAGCGTTTTCATGGCCAATCTCGACTATCAGCACGAGAGCCTGGTCTCTCTGGGGGTTTCGCTGAAAAATAACGGCGAATTTTCTGATGACGACAGCCGGGCCTATTTTCGGCAAAGTTTCGTCACCCTCGGCGCCTCTTCAGCCCCTTTTTTGCTTGAAGTGGAGTTCTGGGCCCTGTTCCTTATCGACCCGCCCATAATGCCCCTGGAAAGGCGCCATTATGTGCGGCATGTTTTCCCGCGTCTGGTTTTTCCCTATATGAGGGAATACGTGGCGGAGACGACCAGGCGGGGCGGTTTTACGCCTCTGGTTCTGAATCCGGAAATTTTTGAAGACACGAGAGCGGAGCCGGAAGCCCCGCCTGTGCCCGAGGGCGGGAACAAGTGGATTCATTGACCGGGTTCAGTCCGAAACTTTTGGCGGGTTAAATGGCGATGTGGCTGTATAGGATACTGGCGAATCTGATCGGGCCCCCGGCGGCGCTGGCCGCGACCCTGAAAGGGCGTTTCGGCGGCCGTTGGCGCGAACGGCTGGGCCTCCGTTTCGCCCCCCATCGCCGCCGGCTCGTGCCGCGCCTGTGGTTTCACGGCGCTTCGGTCGGCGAGGCCCGCTCGGCGGCGGCGGTGATCAAAGCGGTTCTGGCGCGGGCGCCCGCGGCGGAAATTTATCTGAGCGTGGGCACTCCGGCGGGCCTGGTCACGGCCGGGGATATTTTCGCCGGGGACCGCCGCGTAAGAGTCATGGCCGCGCCTTTGGATTTCGG
>JAISRV010000134.1 GCA_031273445.1 Candidatus Adiutrix sp.
CGAATTCACCGTGGTTCTGGCTGAAGCCGGCGCCCAGAAGATAAACGTCATTAAAGAAGTGCGCGCGATTACCGGGCTGGGTCTTAAAGAAGCTAAAGACCTGGTGGAAGGCGCGCCCCAGAATGTCAAGGAAGGCATTTCCAAAGAAGATGCCGAAAAATTCAAAAAACAGCTTGAGGCCGCCGGCGCCAAAGTGGAGCTGAAGTAGCTCCGCCTTTTACGTGACCGCCGGGTTCCGGCCCGGGGCGGCGTCCGCTTTATTCTTTATCTCTGGATAATTAGCTTCCTTTGCCTCTTCTCAAGGAGGCCCGCGTTTTAGGCGCCGAGGCGGCTTTGAGCCGCCTTCAGGCCAACCGGCCGGAAGGCCGTGCGGGCCAGGCGCGCGTCTTGAGGCGATTCCCCGTTAGCCCGCGGCCCGCGGCGGACGGCGACGTGAACCGGAATAGCCGCCTTGAGGCTTTCGATAACTTGCCCCGGCCCGAACGGTGGTCTTTCCGCCGGGGTTTTACCAAAGTTAAAGAATCCCCAATTTGACGCATAAGCCCTGATAGGGAAAAAAATTTTACAGCCTGGCGCGACGCCGTCGCGCCGGGCCGTCTGCGTTCGCGTTATTGACTCGCCGAATAAACATGTCGAATAACTCCTGTTTTTACAACCCCCCACCCCCGCCGTCCCCCCGCGGACGGTTCGCCCTGGAGCAAGGAGGACGCAATATGCTCACCAGCCAAAGCCGCCTGCGTATACGCAAGAATTTCGGCAAAACCGAACAGGTTACGGATATGCCCAACCTTATCGAAATGCAGCGCTGTTCCTACGACCGTTTTCTGCAGAAGGACGTTCCTCCTGAAAACAGGGACATGCAGGGTCTGCAGGCGGTTTTTAAAAGCGTTTTCCCCATTCGCGATTTTTCCGGCCTGGCCAATCTGGAATTTTTGTCTTACAGTTTTGACGAAGTCAAATATGAGGTCGACGAATGTCTGGCCAAGGGCATGACCTATGAAGCGCCATTGAAAATAAAGGTGGCCCTGGAGGTCTACGACCAGGACAAGGAAACCGGGGCCAAGACCATTCGCGGCGGCGTCAAGGAGCAGGAAATCTATTTCGGCACTTTGCCGCTCATGACGACCCAGGGCACTTTCATCGTCAACGGCACCGAGCGCGTCATAGTTTCGCAGCTGCACCGTTCGCCCGGCATCTTTTTTGACCATGACAAGGGCAAAACCCATTCTTCGGGCAAGATTCTTTATTCCGCCCGCATAATTCCCATGCGCGGCTCCTGGCTGGATCTGGAAATGGATCCCAAGGACATCATCTATGTGCGCATAGACCGCCGCCGCAAGTTCCCGGTGACGCTGCTTTTGAAAGCGCTGGGCTACACGGCCCAGGATCTGCTGGACTATTTTTACGCCAAAGACATCCTGCACTTCCGCGAGGGCCGGGTCATCCGCGAGGTGTCGCCGACTCTTTTGATCGGCCAGAAAGTCCAGGCGGAGATCGTCGATCCGGAATCTAAAAAAGCTCTGGTGCGCAAAGGAAAAAAAATCACCAAACTGGCGGCCCGGCGCCTGGAGGAACTCGGCATCCGCGAGATCGAAGCCAATATTGACGATTTCTTCGGCCGCTATGCCGCCCGCGACGTCATCAACCCCGAAACCGGCGAAATCCTGGTCGGGCTCAACGAGCCTTTCACCGAGGAAGCCTACGAGGCCATGACGGCGGCCGGCGTCACCGAGCTGCCGCTACTGTTCATCGACAACAACAACATCAGCTCGTCCTTCCGCGACACCCTGGCTCTGGACAAGGTGGAGACGGCCCAGGAAGCGATATTGGACATTTATCGCAAGATCCGTCCGTCCACTCCGCCGACCCCGGAAGTGGCCCAGATCTTTTTCGACAACCTGTTCTTCAACCCCGAACACTATGACCTGTCGCCCGTGGGCCGCCTGAAACTCAACCTGCGCCTCTTCGGCGGCGCCAACAGCGACGCCGCGGCCGATCTGGCCTTACAGGTGCTGCGGCCTATCGACATCATCGCCGCGGTCAAGGAACTGGTGGCCCTGAAAGACGACCCCGCCAGCGAGGTCGACGACATCGACCACCTCGGCAACCGCCGGGTGCGGGCTGTGGGCGAACTGTTGGAAAATCAGTACCGCGTGGGCCTGGTGCGCATGGAAAGAGCCATCAAGGAACGGATGAGCCTGCAGGAAGTGGATACCCTCATGCCGCACGACCTCATAAATTCCAAGCCGGTTTCGGCGGTGGTCAAGGAGTTTTTCGGCACTTCGCAGCTCAGCCAGTTCATGGACCAGAACAACCCCCTGTCGGAAATCACCCACAAGCGCCGCCTGTCGGCTCTGGGGCCGGGGGGCTTGACCCGCGACCGGGCCGGGTTTGAGGTGCGCGACGTTCATCCGACCCACTATGGCCGCATCTGCCCTATTGAAACGCCTGAAGGTCCGAACATCGGCCTCATCGTTTCGCTCTCCACCTATGCCCGCGTCAACGACTATGGCTTCATTGAAACCCCTTACCGCAAAGTGGACGACGGCGTGGCCACCGCCGAAGTGCGTTACCTGACGGCCCTGGAAGAAAAAGACCTGCCGGTGGCCCAGGCCAACGTCGCCTTGGATAAAAACGGCTTGATCCTGGCCGAACAGGTGCCCTGTCACGTCAACGGAGAATTCATGCTGGTGCCCAAGGAAGAGGTCAAGCTGATGGATGTTTCGCCGAACCAACTGGTTTCGGTGGCCGCCTCCCTGGTGCCCTTCCTTGAACATGACGACGCCAACCGCGCGCTTATGGGCTCCAATATGCAGCGTCAGGCCGTGCCTCTTCTGCGCACCGACGCGCCCCTGGTCGGCACCGGCATCGAGTCGGTGGTGGCCCGCGATTCCGGCGTTACGGTGGTCGCCAAATACGACGGCGTGGTCGAAGACGCCGACGCCTCGCGTATCGTGGTTCGCTATACCGACAGCGAGGCCGACGCCTCCGGCCAGTGGGTCAACATCTACAAACTGACCAAGTTTCAGCGCACCAACCAGAGCACCTGTTTCAACCAGCGGCCCATAGCCAAACCGGGCGATCTGGTCAAAAAGGGCCAGATCATCGCCGACGGGCCGGCCACGGAGATGGGCGAACTGGCTTTGGGCCGGAACGTCATGGTCGCCTTCATGACCTGGGGCGGCTATAACTTTGAGGATTCCATCCTCGTCTCCGAGAGGCTGGTCAAAGAAGACGTCTTCACCTCCGTTCACATTGAGGAATTTGAAACCGTGGCCAGGGACACCAAGCTCGGCCCGGAAGAAATAACCCGCGACATTCCCAATCTGGGCGAAGACTCGCTGGCCAATCTCGACGGGGCCGGCATCATCCGCATCGGCGCCGAGGTCAAGCCGGGCAACATCCTGGTCGGAAAGATCACCCCCAAGGGCGAAACCCAGCTTTCGCCGGAAGAAAAGCTTCTGCGGGCCATCTTCGGCGAAAAAGCCTCCGACGTGAAGGACACCTCGCTTAGAGTGCCGCCCGGGGTGGAGGGCACGGTCATCGACGCCCGCGTCTTCTATCGCAAAGGCGTCGACAAAGACGAACGCAGCCAGCAGATTGAAAACGACGAAATAGCCCGCCTGATGAAAGATCAGGAGGACGAAATTCATATCATCACCAAGAACACCCAAAAGCGTCTGGCCGAATATCTGGTCGGCAAAACCCTGGCTTCGCAGGTCTCCGACGGCCGCAAGAACAGCCCGGTTCTGAAGAAAAAAGACGTCGTCGCCGCCGAAGCCGTGGATCAGATCGCGCCTTCGGCCTGGGACAAGGTGCAGTTGGTCGAAGACAAGGCCGGGGCCATCCTGGAAGAAATCGGCAAGGCGGTGGCCTATTACGAAGAACAGGTGGAATTGATCCGCCTGGTTTTTGAAAAGCGTGTGGCCAAGCTCAAAAAAGGCGACGAGATGCCTCCGGGCGTCATCAAGATGGTCAAGGTCTATGTGGCCATGAAGCGGAAACTCTCCGTGGGCGATAAAATGGCCGGCCGTCACGGCAACAAGGGCGTCGTTTCCCGTATTCTGCCGGAAGAGGACATGCCTTTTTTTGAAGACGGCACTCCGGTCGATCTGGTTCTGAACCCGCTGGGCGTTCCCAGCCGTATGAATGTGGGCCAGATCATGGAGACGCATCTGGGCTGGGCCAGCCGTGAACTGGGCCAACAGATCGGCGCGCTGGTGGATAGCTGCAACAAAGAAAAAATTCGCCTGAAACTCAAAAATATTCTGGGAGAACGCGATTTTAAACTTTGGTGCGCCGACCTCGCCGACGAGGACCTGTTGGAACTGGCCGCCCTTTCCGCCAAAGGCCTGCATGTGGCCACTCCGGTTTTCGACGGGGCGGACGAATCTGAAATCAAGGCGATTCTGACTGAGGCGGGTTTGCCGGACATCGGCCAGACCGTGCTGCGCGACGGCCGCACCGGCGAGCGCTTTGAAAACGAAGTCACCGTCGGCATCATGTATATGCTGAAACTTCACCATCTGGTGGACGACAAAATCCACGCCCGCTCCATCGGCCCCTATTCGCTGGTCACCCAGCAGCCTCTGGGCGGCAAGGCCCAGTTCGGCGGCCAGCGGCTCGGCGAAATGGAAGTGTGGGCCATGGAGGCCTATGGCGCGGCCTATAGCCTTCAGGAATTTCTCACCGTCAAAAGCGACGATGTGGCCGGCCGCACGAGGATGTATGAAAAGATCGTCAAGGGCGACAACATCCTGGAGGCGGGTCTGCCGGAGAGCTTCAACGTTCTGGTGAAGGAGCTGCAGTCGCTGGGTCTCGATGTGGATATGGAAGGCGACGAGCCGGAACCGATGACCCTGGAGCAGGCCAATATCGCGGCCCTGCCGGAGCCCCTGGCCGAGCTCATGTCGATTCCGTCCGCCTCCTCGACGGCAGGCGGCGAAACGGAGCTGAGCGAAAATTGAGGTCCCGTCGTCCGGCCTCGTCCGGGGCGGACGACGGCCCCGTCAATGTCGTTTTTATAAACCGCGCCTCGACAAACGGCAATTCTCATTGCGGAAGGAAACACCGTGGAAGATATTTTAAGCTATTTTCAGAAACCCAAAGACCCTTTAAGTTTCAACAGCGTGCGTATCGCCCTGGCCAGCCCGGAGAAGATCCGTTCCTGGAGCCACGGCGAAGTCAAAAAGCCGGAAACCATCAACTATCGCACTTTCAAACCGGAACGCGACGGCCTTTTCTGCGCGAAAATTTTCGGCCCGACCAAAGACTATGAGTGCAACTGCGGCAAATACAAGCGCATGAAACACCGCGGCGTGGTCTGCGAAAAATGCGGGGTGGAAGTCATTCAGTCGAAGGTGCGGCGCGAGCGCATGGGCCACATTGAACTGGCTTCGCCTGTGGCCCATATCTGGTTTTTGAAGAGTTTGCCTTCAAAAGTCGGCAACCTCCTGGACATGGCTTTGAAAGACCTTGAAAAAGTGCTTTACTTTGAAGCCCATGTGGTCATTGACCCCAAAAATGCCCCTCTGACCGCCGGGCAGATTCTGAGCGACGAGCGTTTGCGCCAGGCCCAGGAGGAATATGGGGCCGACGCCTTTGAAGCGGGCATCGGCGCCGAGGCCGTGCAGAAGATGATCCGCAAAGTTGAATGCGCTCAGCTTTCCGTTGATCTGCGCCGTGAACTGGCCGAGACCTCATCGGAAGCCAAACGCAAAAAACTGGTCAAGCGTCTGCGCATCGTTGAAGCTTTTCGCGATTCCGGCAATGATCCGGCCTGGATGATCATGGAAGTGGTGCCTGTTCTGCCGCCTGATCTGCGGCCTCTGGTGCCCCTGGAGGGAGGGCGGTTCGCCACCAGCGACCTCAACGACCTCTACCGCCGCGTCATCAACCGCAACAACCGCTTAAAGAAACTGATGGAACTGGGCGCGCCTGAAATCATCATCAGAAATGAAAAGCGCATGCTGCAGGAGGCGGTGGACGTATTGTTCGACAACGGCCGCCGCGGCAAGACCATCACCGGCCCCAACAAGCGGCCGCTGAAGTCTCTTTCCGACATGCTCAAAGGCAAGCAGGGCCGTTTTCGCCAGAATCTTCTGGGCAAACGCGTCGA
>JAISRV010000188.1 GCA_031273445.1 Candidatus Adiutrix sp.
AAACCGGCGGGAGAGGCCAGAAGAGTGCGCGGCAGGGCCATAAGCGCGGACAAAAGGGCGTATTGAGTGGCGCTGAAGGCGCGGTTGGTCTGGCCGGCCATGAAGGCGACGAAAGCCGAGGAGCCGGCTCCGGAGGCCAGATTCTCCTGGCTGATGACCAGCCCCAGGGCCAGGGGGTGAACGGGCAGATAAAACAACAGGGCAAAGCCCAGGGTGCTGACCATCTGGAGAAGGCCGAAAAGCCACAGGCTTCCGCGCAGGCCCCAGCGCAGGGTTCCCC
The DNA here is from genome assembly GCA_031273445.1 of Candidatus Adiutrix sp. Taxonomy (GTDB): domain Bacteria; phylum Desulfobacterota; class Desulfarculia; order Adiutricales; family Adiutricaceae; genus Adiutrix. The sequence goes on from JAISRV010000188.1 coordinate 281, forward strand.
AGCCGCCGAGCATCACCCCGGCGAGCGTGGCCCCAACGCCGAAAATTTTGACCAGACCGCCTATGACGGCTTTGGCGTAGCCCAGTTCCATGAAATAGGCCGTGTTGAGGCTGCCGGCCAACTGATCGCCGAACTTGTAGAAGAAAATGAACAGGAGCATCAGCCAGGGCGCCGGACGCTTGAAGAAGTCGCCCAGGGGCCTGGCGACAATCAGATATAAATCGGCTAAACCGGCCGGAGCCGAGGGGCGGTCGACTCGGGGCTCCGGGCTGAACAAAAGGGTCAGGGGGCCGCACAACATCAAGGCGGCCACGCCGCGAAAAACCGTGGGCCAGCCGACGAGGTCGGCGGCGATGAGCCCGCCGCCGGAGACCGCGGCCATGCCCAGCCTGTAGCCCCACTGGTAGTAGGCCGAGCCCAGACCCAGCTCCTCGTCGGCCAGGTCTTCCCGGCGGTAGGCGTCCACCGCCACGTCCTGGGTGGCCGAGGCGAAGCATACGGCAAAGGCCGCCGCCCCCACCGGCGTCAGGTCCGTGCCCCTGAGAGAGGACAGCGCCGACAGCGCGGCTATGACCCCGACTTGACCGACGAGAATCCAGCCGCGTCGCCGCCCCAGCCGCCCGACCAGGGGGGGATCGTAAAAATCAAGCCAGGGCGCCCATAAAAATTTCAAGGCGTACGGCAGGCCCATCAGAGCCATGACCCCTATGGAGCCGATATCGGCCCCGGCGTCGGTCAGCCAGCCCTGCACCAGGGTGGAGACGACCAGAAGCGGGACGCCGGAGGTGAAGCCCATACAAAAGGCCGTGGCCAGGTTGCGCTGAAAGAAAACAGGACCTTCCCGGCCGTCCGCTTTCGCCATTAGTTGCCCATCAGGCTTTTTTCGGGCAGCCACAGTTCCGCCACGATGAGCCAATTGGCCTGACTGAGCACGCTTTTTTCAAAGACCAGCACCCTTGTGCCCATGTCGTCGCGCAGCCTGGACTCGTATTTCAGGTTGAAAACAGCCCAGACGACGCCGTTGTTGCTGGGATCCTGCATGATCAGGGGCTGGGAAATGGTCAGGTTGACGTCGCCGGAAGTGCGGGCTTCCGAGCTCAAGGCCGCCCGGAAATTTTCGCGCGTTATGGTGCGGGCCTGGCGGCCGACCTCGAAGAATTGAAAAGAGGAGGCGTAGAGCGCGGCCGTGGTGTCGGCGAAACGGTACTGCTGCGACTGAACCCAGGCTTTGACTCGCGCGGCGACGGCCTCTTCCATCTCGTTGTTTTTGGGCCGGGCGAAAGCCTGGGCCGGCGCTACGATCACCGGCAGAATATTTTGCGGCAAAAGGGTGGCCACCTGCGGCCACATGATCTTGGCTTCGTCTCGGGGAATGTCGCGGGCCGGCGGAAACTGGAAGACCAGCGGGTTGCGGCCTCGCGGCCGGCCGAAAATATACAGCCCCGGCGCTTTGAATTCAGGCGCCGCTATTTCCGCCTTGAGGCCCGCGCCTTTGCGGCCGCCCTGCCACAGGCGGCCGGTGGAGGCGTCCTGATCGATGACCATGACTGAGGTTCCCTGGGGCAGACTGAGAAGTTGCGGCGGCGGCGCCGGCAAAGCCGGGGCCAGTATTCCGCCGGAGGCGGCGACGGCGTTTTCTCCCGCCGGGGTGGCCGTGGCGGCTTCGCCGCCTCCGGCGGCGAAGCCCGCCGCCTCCGGCGGCGAAGCCGCTTCCAGCGGCGGGGCCGCGGCGGAAGGCGTGTTGATCAGCCGCCAAAGGCCCAGGACGGCCAGAAAGGTCAGGGTCAGAAACAGGGCCGCCAGGCGGCCGGAGACCCTGGATCGGGGCGGCCGATCCGACCGAAGGCGGCCGGCCCCGCTGGCTCTCTCCAGGGCTTCGGCGTTAAAAGCCAGGGGATTGTCCAAGCTGGCCTTGGCCGCCCGGAGGTGCGGCGCGCCGACCTCTTTACGGTCGGACGACCAGGCGGCGATAAGGGCGCGCTCGCCCAGTTGGTTGATCGTGTCGGGCCTTCCTCCGCTTAAGTCCCAAACGGCCTTTAGGGCCGCGCGGCTGAAAAGGCCTTCGGCGGCGCCGGCGGCCCGCAGGCGATGACGGATATAAGCTTCCGTTTCAGTTGCATCCATAGGGGCGATAGTTATTTCCTTCAGGCGGGTCATGAAGTCGGGCGCCATCGGCCAGGGCGCGTCGGGCGAGCCGCACAAAATCAGAACGCCCCGGCCCGCCCAGTTTTCTTCAAGACGCATCAGCCCATATAGTTCGGCCAAAGTTTCCGGCGCCAGTTCATCGGCGTTGTCGACGGCCAATAAAAGGCGGAAGCCTTCTTCCATGAAATCGGAGACCGCGTTCTGAAAATAGCCCAGAAGCTCTTCCTCGGCGGCGGCCGGGGCGGATTTGTGGCTGTGCCCCAGGTCGGTCAGAGCCCGGCGCAGAATTTCCGACAGCTTCAAATGCGGGTTCAGGATGACGACGACCTTGAAGGCGCCGCGCATCTCGGAAGCCAGGCGCCTAAGGATGGCGGTTTTGCCGGTCCCGGGGCGGCCCTTCAAATGCAGGATCGGCGGACACGATTCGTCGCTAATGGCGGCGAATACAGCCGAGGCGGCCTGGTTTCTGTAAAAGAAGCCGGCTTCGGAGGCATTTTTGAACGGGCGGTCATTTAAGCCGAAATATTTTTCGTAATCCATAATTATGTCGTCAGGCCGACCTTACAGCGCCGCTTCTTTATTCGCGCCGGCATTTTGCGCGACCGGCTTTAGGCCGATTAGCCATTTTATCATAACCGGGCCTGCCGCGCTAGCCGCCAATGTAACATAATATCTATTGATTTAGATATTAATCGGTGTTAAACTGACTCAGAGGCTTAAAATAGGGAGGTTTCAAATTATGAAACTGGGCACTAAGATCATCCTCGGATTCATTTCCACCTGTTTTATTTTTATAGTGATGTCTCTGGCCATCGTTTACGCGTTGCAACGCGTCAGCACCGGTTCCCAGGCGCTGGAGAAGGAAGTCATGCCCGCCATGGAGGCGGCCAACGACATTCGCTATTCCGTGGCCATTGAAGCTCTTTTCGGCATGGATTATACTGTGAGCTCCAACGAGGAAAGCTGGAAAACGGTCCAGAAGTTCCACCTTCAGCTCAACACGCTTCTGGAAGATCTCAAACGGGAGATCGCCATCGGCGTGACCGGCGAGCGGCTGGAAATGGTCAACGCCGCCGCAAAAGTGCAGAGCGGCTACCAAGAGTTCAGCGGCCTCACCTCGACCTTGCCTGAGATATTGACGACCACGAAATCCGCGGCGGCGGAAGTGGCGGCCGCCTATGGCGATTTTTTGGCCGAATCGACGAAGTTTATAGAAACGCAGCGGGAATTGATGGTCAAGGAACTGGCCAATGAAGAGTCTTCCAGCGTCATCCTGCGCCGCAACAGTCGCATCACCGCCCTGGGTCATATAGAAACCTACGCCGCCGCATATATGATCAACGTCTTAAGCTCCGTCTGGCGGAGCGAGGCCTCTTTTCTGGACAAGGCGCTGGAGTTCGGCAATAAGATCGGCGCGGCCATTGAGGAAATGATCAATGACAGCCAACTGGAGGTCGACAGGCAGAATCTCGGCCGACTCAAGGCGATCGCCGCGACCTGGCCCGCTTCCGTCGGCAAGCTGAAAACGGCTCTGGTCAAACGCAACGAAAACGCCGCGCGCAGCGCCCTCGTTCGGGACGAAGTCCTGGTGAACGCCCGGATGCTTAGCGAGGCCTTGAACGACATGACCACGGAAGTCACCTCCGACGCCGTCAACGCCGTCCGGCAGGTGATGATGACTCTGGTCGTCGGCCTGGCCCTGGCCATCACTCTCAGCATGGTCATGGCCGTCGTCATTACCCGCAGCATCACCGGCCCGGTCAGCCACATCCTCAACTCTCTTTCTGAAGGGGCCGGGGAAGTGGACGGCGCTTCCGGCCAGCTTTCCGCCGCCTCCAACACCCTGGCCGAAGGCGCCACGGAGAATGCCGCCAGCCTGGAAGAGACTTCGGCCGCTTTGGAGGAATTGTCTTCCATGACCAACCGCAACGCCGACAATTCCGTTGAGGCCAATGCTCTTATGGCCCAGGCCAACGAGGCGGTCAAAAAGGCCGATCTTTCCATGGAAAGCGTCATCAAGGCCATGGACGAAATTTCCGTCTCCGGCAATGAGATAGGTAAAATCATTAAGACTATTGATGAAATAGCCTTTCAGACCAATCTTCTGGCTTTGAACGCGGCGGTCGAGGCGGCGCGGGCCGGCGAGGCCGGGGCCGGTTTCGCCGTCGTGGCCGACGAGGTGAGAAACCTGGCCATTCGTTCGGCCGAGGCGGCGAAAAATACCGCCGACCTCATCGCCGCCACCATTAACAACATCAATTCCGGCTCGGAAATGGTCAATGTCTCCGCCGAGAATTTCAAAACCGTCGCCAATCATTCGGCCAAGGTGGCTGAGCTTTTGGCCGAGGTGGCCGAAGCTTCCAAAGAGCAGTCCCAGGGCATCAGCCAGATAACCACGGCCATGTCGCAAATGGACAAAGTCACCCAGTCCAACGCCGCTTCGGCGGAGGAGTCGGCCAGCGCGGCCGGCCAGTTGTCGCTTCAAGCCGGCAATCTGCTGAATGCGGTGGAGGCGATCACGGCCCTGGTTCATGGCGGCAAAGGCGACGGGCGCCGCCCCGGGGCCGCGGCGTCGCCGAAAACGCCGGCGCCGGTCGGCGGCTACCGTTCCCCGCCGGCGGAGAGCCGAAGCCTGCCTATGAACGGCGACGATTTCGATTTCTGATTTTTTGTTTCATCGCTCATTTGTTCCGTTCGTTAGGCCTCGCCATTTCAGGGGCTGACGGCCGGCATTTACCGCTGGTTGAGAGGCCGAGAAACTCGCTCGCCAGGCAAAAATCGCATTTTTTGCCTGGCTACGACCCAGCCCGCCAAGCCGATCATTTAGAATATTGCGCAATGCCCGATCCCGCGCTTAGATTTATCACTTCAACGCGGCGGTTGCGCCCGTCTTCGGGATCAATGTTAGGGAGAGGGGATGATTCGCCCCGGCCTACCGGAATCAACTGGTCGCCGCGTATGTTGAATCTTTCCGTCAGATATTTCTGCACGGCCAGCGCCCGTCGGCGCGACAGGTCCATGTTGTAGTCATAGGCGCCGGCGGCGTCGGTGTGGCCTTCCAACTGGAAGGTATTGCCGGCGAGGGCCTGTGAGGTTATGGCCCGGCCCAGAATATTGAGGGTGGCGCGCGCCTCCGAGGTCAGAGTGTCCTGGTCGAAATCGAAAAGAACGTTGAGGGCCACGCGCGGCCCGGCGGCGCCGGCGCCGGCGCCGGGCCGCGGGGAGACCGGCGAGGCCGGCTCGGGTTCACATTCGTCTGGCGGGGGCGTCCCGCCGCGGGCGATGGCCAGCGCGGCGCGCTGTTCCGGCGTGTATTTTTTTTTGCAAGGGCGCCGGCCCGGGCCGACCAGGGCTTCGATCAACTGATCCACGCCCGGGTCGCGCCTGGTGAAGTCGGCGGCGCGCATATTCAGGAAGGGGTAATTGATGAAGGTCCAGCGGGGCAGCGGCAGGTCGGAAAAGGCCGGCTCCTTCATCTCAAAGGCGCCGCTGCCGTCATAGTCGATGACCTGGTAATCCCAGGGGTCGAAAAGGTCCAGGTCGGCCACATAAGCGAAAACGCGGCCGTTATGGCTCAGACGCAGGGCGCGCCCCGCGTCGTTGGCCAGGACGAATTCTTCCCGGCGCGTTTCCTCGCCTTCCACGGCCGGGTCAAAGTCGATCATCTGGTCGCCTATTTTTTTCGCGCCGTAAAGATCCGGCTTCATCCAGCCGTGCGGAAAATAGTCCTGGTGATTGCTCAGGGCCAGAGCCGGTTCGGTCGGCGAGGCGAAAAAGGCCGCGACGAGCGGCAAAAGCGTCAGCGCCCGCGTCAATGACGATAGCTTCAGCCGCCGTAACCATGTCTTCACATTAATATCCGCCACTGCCGCCCCGTCTTGTTTGGTCAGGCGCGTTCGCCTGGGCCATTCAATGGTGATCTTCCGCATTACGTATCGGCTGTTTGCCGCCGGAAGATAAACATGCTTTCGGCCGGCCC